>JANNCA010000174.1:0-24252 GCA_031386075.1 Oligoflexia bacterium | reverse complement strand
CTAAAAAAGGTAGCGTATTGCGCTATTTCCTGGGAGGTCAAGGCTGCCCTTGGGATTTCGATCATCGTACCAATTTGATATTCCAATCCTTTGACCCCTTCGAGTTGATAATGGGGAAGAATTTTTTCAATTTCTTCGATGCAATATTCTCGAATGAATCTCAGTTCTCTCCAGTCACCCACAAGTGGGATCATGATCTCGGGAACTATTTTGAATCCTTCATCACGGGTCAGCTCACAGGCGGCCTCAATAATAGCCCGCACCTGCGTTCGGTAAATCTCAGGGTAACTGATCCCTAAACGACAACCTCGATGTCCGAGCATCGGATTAAATTCATGAAGACTTTCCGCTTTTCTCTTGAGCCGATCAAAGCTGACATCGAGTTTATCTGCCAGTGCTTGTATTTCCTCGTCTTTATGAGGAATAAATTCATGAAGGGGGGGGTCTAAGAGGCGAATAGTTACCGGTAAACCCTTCATTTCTCGGAAAATTCCCTTGAAATCGCCTTTTTGCATGGGCAGAATTTTTGATAGAGCTTGTTCTCTGCCTTGAAGGGAGTCAGCCAAAATCATTTCCCGGACCGCGTCAATTCGATTTTCCGCAAAAAACATGTGTTCAGTTCGGCACAGGCCAATTCCTTCAGCGCCAAAGCTTCTCGCTACTTGGGTATCTGCAGGGGTATCTGCGTTCGTTCGCACCTGGATTTGTCTGAAGTCATCCACCCATTTCATGAGTTCGATGAAACTTGGGTTCAGGGTTGGCGTCATTGTGGCCACCTTTCCTAGAATGACTTCACCCGTGCTACCGTCCAAGGTGATGAAGTCTCCTTCGCGAATGATGTGTGAACCTACAACCAGTTCTTTTCTTTGTTCACTGACTTTGATGGAGCTGCAGCCAGAGACGCAAGATTTTCCCATTCCGCGGGCAACAACGGCAGCGTGACTGGTCATACCGCCTCGTGCCGTTAGAATCCCTTCAGCAACAGACATCCCATGAATGTCCTCTGGGGATGTTTCCGGGCGCACAAGGATGACTTTTTTGCCTTCTTCTTTGACCCATCTTTCGGCAGTGTCTGCGTCAAAAACGACTTGACCTGTGGCTGCTCCAGGTGAAGCTGGAAGTCCTTTTGTAATAATATTTTTCTTGGCCTGGGGATCTAAGCAAGGATGAAGAAGCTGATCGAGTTGCTCAGGTTGAATTCTGAGGATCGCTTCTTGTTTTGAAATCAAGCGCTCCTTGACCATTTCGACTGCGATCCTGAGCGACGCTGGAGCTGTTCTTTTTCCGTTTCGAGTTTGAAGCATGTAGAGTTTTCCGCATTCGATGGTAAACTCGATGTCTTGCATGTCTCTGAAGTGTTTCTCTAGCTTTTGGTAGACTTTGACCAATTGCTGGTAGGCTTTAGGCATGAGGTTTTCAAGTGTAGGGAGGTTCTCTGTTGATGCGTGCCGAGAGGATTGATTGATAGGCTGGGGAGTTCGAATACCAGCGACGACATCTTCACCTTGGGCATTTACCAAAAATTCTCCAAAGAATTTTTTTTCTCCCGTCGAAGGATCTCGGGTAAAAGCCACTCCCGTCGCGCAATCGTTACCCATATTGCCAAAAACCATGGACTGAATATTCACTGCAGTTCCCCAGTTTTGAGGGATGTCGCTGAGTTTTCGATAGGTAATTGCCCGAGGATTCATCCAGGATCCAAATACAGCGCCAATGGCACCCCAGAGTTGCTCCCAAGGATCTTCGGGAAATTGCTTCCCACAGATCCGGACGATCTTTTTGAATTCTTTTGTGAGCTCATGGAGATCTTCGGCAGTCAGTTCAGTATCAAGCTCCACCCCTCGAGAATGTTTCATATTTTCTAGGGCTGATTCAAATTGATTGGAGTGAATCCCGAGGACCACGCCCGAATACATGGCAATAAATCGGCGATAACTATCGTAACTGAAACGAGGGTCATGGGAGTTCGCAATCAATCCTTCTACGGTTTCGTCATTCAACCCTAGATTCAGGATTGTATCCATCATTCCCGGCATGGAGGCCCTCGCTCCTGACCTAACGGAGACTAGAAGGGGATTTGTTTTTGATCCAAACCTGCGGTTCATGAGTTTTTCGACTTGAGTCAATGCTTGGCGAACTTGTGTTTCTAGTGCCTGAGGATACGTTTTGCCATTCGCGTAAAAGTAGGTGCAAACTTCTGTGGAGATCGTAAATCCTGGGGGCACAGGTAGCCCAAGATGGGTCATTCCGTGAAGGTTTGCGCCTTTGCCGCCTAAAAGACTTTTTTGATTTTCATTCCCCTGGGCTTTTCCACCGCCGAAAGAAAAAGTATAAGTCGTTTTTCCCGTATTCTTTGTGATGAGCTTCTTAGGAGGGCTGTTGCCAGTTTTTGAATTTTTCGCTGATATAGTGCTTGAGGTTTTCAACAGGGATTCGTTCTTGGACCATGCTGTCGCGATGCCGGACCGTGACCGTGTGGTTTGAGAGAGTGTCATAGTCGATAGTTACTCCAAAGGGTGTACCGATTTCATCTTGTCGGCGATACCGCTTGCCAATAGCTCCCGCGTCATCGGTGGTCACGCGGAAGTGTTTTTTTACTTCTTGGTATACCTTCTCCGAGTATTCTACGAGTTCTGGCTTTTTCATCAAGGGAAATACTGCAATTTTGTAAGGTGCCAGTGCAGGATGCAATTGCAGCCAAGTCCGATCCTTGTCAAATCGATAAGCGTCCGCCAAAGCAACCAGCAAAGTACGGTCACATCCAGCAGAGGTTTCTACTATGTAGGGAAGATAATGGGCTTTGTTTTCTTCATCAAAGTATTGAAGTTTTTTTCCGCTAAACTGCTGGTGTCTGCCTAAGTCAAAATCGGTTCGATTATGAATTCCTTCAAGTTCCTGCCAGCCGAATGGGAATTCATATTCAATATCATAGGCAGCCTTCGCATAATGGGCGAGCTCTCCATCTCCGTGAGCATGGAATCGGAGTTTATTTTGGCGGATTCCGTTGTCCAAGTGCCATTGCATTCGAGTTTGCTTCCACTGTTCAAACCATTCCATGTCCGTGCTGGGCCTGACAAAAAACTGCATTTCCATCTGCTCAAATTCCCGAGTGCGGAAAATAAAGTTGCCTGGAGTAATTTCATTTCGAAAAGCCTTGCCAATCTGAGCAATTCCAAACGGGATCTTTTGGCGGGATGATTGTTGAACGTTGAGGAAGTTCACATAGATTCCCTGAGCCGTTTCAGGGCGTAAATAAACGATGGAAGCAGAATCTTCTAAGGGCCCCATGTGGGTCTTAAACATCAGATTAAACTGCCTGGGGTCTGTGAGTTCGCCACTACATTCAGGGCATTTTTTTTCTTCTAGGGCCTGAGGATTGAGTTTATCTGCTCGAAAGCGTGATTTGCACTTTTTACAGTCCACCATAGGATCTACGAATCCGGCAACATGACCGGAAGCTTCCCATACCTTAGGATGCATGAGAATGGCCGCATCGATTCCTTCGACATCTTCGCGATCCGTCATGGCTCGCCACCAGCGTTCCTTCAGATTTCGTTTGAGTTCAATGCCGAGTGGGCCATAATCCCAGCAGGCATTGATGCCCCCGTAAACTTCGCTTGACGGAAAAACAAAACCGCGTCGTTTGCAAAGTGAAACGAGATCGGCCATGTCCTTGAGTTCTTGGGGTTGATCTTGCGGGAGATGCTGCTGGGGGGCTTCTTGGGTAATACTCATAGTACTTTAGGGGATAGCAGACCTCTAGATCGAGCGCAAGTTTCGTCAGGTCAACTCGTGAAACCGAGCATATTCCCCACCGAGTCGAATCAGCTCGTCATGGCGCCCTTTTTCAACAATCTCTCCATTTTTGAGGACTAGAATCAAATCAGCATGGCGAATCGACGAGAGCCGATGGGCAATCATGAGGGTAGTGCGATTCTTCATGAGATCTTCTAGTGCTCCTTGAACCATGCGTTCTGAAGCCGAATCTAAGCTGGAGGTTGCTTCATCTAGAATCAGGATGGGCGCTTCCCTGAGAAAGGCTCGTGCAATAGAGAGCCGCTGCCTTTGGCCTCCAGATAGCTTTTGGCCTCGATCTCCGATGTTAGTTTGGTATTTTTCCGGCAAATCATCAATAAATTCATATGCATGGGCTCGGCGAGCAGCCTCTCTAATCTCTTCGGAAGAAGCGGAAAGGCGACCACATCGAATATTTTCCTCAATGGTGTCGTTAATGAGAAAAACGTCCTGGCTCACGACAGCAATCATCCGGCGAAGATCCTCTAGTGCAAGTTCTCTGATGTCTTGTCCATCGATTTGAATGCTCCCGCCGGTGACATCAAATATCCTCGGCAGAAGGCTGACTAAGGAGCTTTTGCCGGCGCCGCTTGCGCCAACTAAAGCAATGACCTGACCCCGAGGGATAGTCAGACTTACTTTTTTTAAAATCACCCGCTGGGGTGCATCAGGATAAGCAAAAGTGACGTCATTCAATTGAATGCTGTGTCGAATTTCTTTAATGGCCCTAGGATTTTCAGGTTCATGAAGGTGAGTCTTCCATTCAAAGATCTCAAAAATCCGATCGCAGGCTGCAGAAGCCTGATGCAGCTTCATGTTGACGTCATTCAGCATTCGAATGGGATTCATGAGCATGGCGAAAGCAGTGAAGAATCCGAAAAGATCGCCAGGTGTCATTTTCCCCACGAGGACCTGAAGCCCGCCGTAATAAATAATAGGAGCCAATGCCAATGCCGTTAAGAGCTCAACCATGGGATGTGCGATTTCCTCAATGAGGGATGTTTTGAGCAAGAGAGTGGCATTTTGGTCATTTCGTTCGCGAAATTTTTTAAAAAAATATTTCTCTAAGCGAAAAGTTTTAACAATCCGAATCCCTGTGAAGCTTTCCTGGAGGGTTGAAAAGAGGCGAGCGTTCACGTCTGCCATTTTAGAAACATAGCGCTTTAAATTTCGGCCAGTGGTGGCAAATACCCATCCTAGTGCGGGAAAAATAATCAGAGTAATCAGCGTCAGCCGCCAGTTGAGATTGAGGGCGTACCCAAAAAGCAGGATGAGCGTGAGTGGCTCCCGGATGAGGACATTGATACAGGATAATCCGCCATCGATATATTGAGGATCGACACCGGTGCGAGAAATTAAAGTTCCTGTGCTCTGACTTGTAAAATAGTCAGCAGAAAGGCCGAGTAAATGGTTGTAGAGGTCGTTTTTGAGTTTTTGGTTGATACGGACCACGACAATTCTCAAGATATAATAGTGAGCAAAACGGACTGCAAAATTGAGTGCATATAACCCAATGAGGGCAGCAGGAAAAAAGATGAGCTTCGAAGCATCTTTTCTCACTAATAAGTCATCCAGCATGTACTTGACTACCGGAGCAGGTCCAATACGGATTGCAGCGAGCGGAATAGCTAAAAGAGTGCTCAAGAGGATGAGCCAAAGAAAAGGGCGTAAATAGGGCTTCAACTTCAACAAGGATCGCATGGAGGTACCTTTGCCTAAGAATACTCACATAGAAAAGACAAGAACTCGAATAGTATTTTTTCTTGACCGCTCTACTTCGACTTGTATGATTTGTGTTACTAAGAAACACTATGGCAAAAGTTTTGGTCACCGGAGGTGCGGGTTACGTTGGAAGTAGTACTTGTGCATGGCTTCTGGACGCAGGCCATGACGTGTGGGTATTGGATGATCTTTCTATAGGTCATCGAAGGATGCTTTTAGGCCGTGGATTCACAGAGGGGCGCTGTGGAGATTCAACTCTCGTTTCTGAACTGATTTCCAGAGAAAAATTTGACTGTGTGATGCATTTCGCAGCTCGAAGTTTGGTTGGAGAAAGTGTCCAAAAGCCATTAGAATATCATGAGAATAATTTTGTTGAGACTCGAAAGTTTATCGAGGTCATGCTCGCATCAGGACTTCGGAATTTAATTTTTTCTTCTTCTTGCGCTATTTTTGGGGATCCTGGAACTGAGAAGGTTCAAGAAGGACAGCCCAAGAGTCCTCAAAATCCTTACGGACAGTCCAAGCTCGATGTTGAGAATTTTTTGGAGTCCCTTGCACGAGATCAAAAATTGAGGTCCATTTCGTTGCGTTATTTTAATGCAGCAGGAGCAGAGCCGCAACTGAGAGTGGGTGAATGGCATGAGAATGAAACCCATCTGATTCCAAATATATTCAAAGCGATCAATCAAGATCAACCCGTTCAGATTCATGGGGCTGATTATGGGACACCAGATGGGACCTGCATCAGAGACTACGTCCATGTTTGGGATTTGGCTGCAGCACATGGTTCAGCCATGGAGAGGCTTCTTGAGAAGGGCCAGGGGCCATCCGGTGTTTTTGAAGCTTATAATCTAGGGAGTGAAACCGGGTACTCGGTTCGTGAAATCATTCAGGCGGCAGAGAGGGCAGCTCAGAAAAAAGTGAAGATCATTGAGGGTTCACGTCGGCTAGGGGATCCGCCTCGCTTGGTTGCAGATTCTACCTTGGCCAGGAAATTTTTGGGATTTGGAAAAAAGCTCGCGAATTTGGATACCATTTTAGGATCTGCATGGGAGTGGGAAAAAAAGCGGTCCCATTTTTTTCGTAAAACTGAGGCAGTTTTTCTCGACCGTGATGGGACTATTAATGAGGATCCGGGTTATTTGAATGATCCGAATCAACTCAGGTTATTGCCAGGTGCAGGAGAGGCTTTGAGTCTCTTTAAAAAAGCGGGTTTTCGACTTGTGGTGGTTTCAAATCAATCGGGGGTCGGCAGAGGCTTGATTGATTTGAAGGCGATCCCTCTGATTCATCAGAGACTCGACGAGTTACTCAAGCCTTGGGGTGTGAAGATTGACCGATATGAGCTTTGCTTTCATCACCCGGATGAAAAGTGCACTTGCCGTAAGCCTAAACCGGAACTCATTTTGAATGCGGCCATCGCTTTGCAGATCAATGTGGCTCAATCTTATATGATTGGAGATAAGGACTCCGACCTTGGCGCCGGACGTTTTGCGGGATGCAAGGGTTCTATTCTAGTGAGAACGGGAACTGGCGCAGCCACTGAGAAAAGTCTTAAAAGTGGACAGGCTGTGTTTGTAGCCGATTCTTTGCTTCAGGCCGCAAATTGGATTCTAAGTCAAGAAAACGAAGAGTCTTAAGTGCTTGTCGGTCGAATCCGGGGACGTGATAAATATAAAGAGCTTCTAAAAATTTAAATAATTCTCGGTGATTCTCTACAGAGCCTCGAAAACGAGCGAATGTCTGTCTGATGGGAATACCTAAACTATTTTGGAGGTCCAGGACTGCAATCGGGGCGACCCTGAGTGAAGAGTGCTGAGTGCTTTTCAGACGGCAAGAAGAGCAAATCCATCCAGCCATCGGGAGGATGCAACTCAGTTCTTCGCTCAGTCCGAGTTGTGTGAGTCCTATGCTACAATGAAGGCAGGAGTGAAGCTGCGGCTGGTTGCCATTCCACTGAAGGAGTTTGCCTAGATAGGTATTTAGAAAAGCGATTTCATAGCCTGCTTGGCTATCAGGAAGAGCTACTGCTGGAAGATTCAGGGCAGAAAGTGCATTCGAATGGAGTCGGAAAAGTTCGGAGCTTGCTTCAGGACCGGGTGCCATTTTGAGAACGAACTCATTGAACGCACAGGCGACTGAAAAAAGAGTAAAATGATTTCGCAATTTTTCAAAAGGTTCACGAATCTGCGCCTCCACAAGATGAACGAGCTCACTACTGGCCCGAGTTGTAAAGGTCCAGTCGCTTGCTGCAAAAAGGTCAAGAGAGCCTCCAAACCTACGCGATTGAATGGAATTTTTAGCTAAAGCTGAAATTTGCCCATTTTCCAGAGTGAGTGCTGTAATGATTCGATCTCGCTCACCGTATGGAACGGAGCGTAATACAATAGCTAAATCACGCTTGGGTAACATGGAATCCTTTGGGTTGATCCGAAAGTAGAGCTTGCCTATACTCTAGATGCTTTCCGAACACTCAATCAAGTGAGGGGTTCTCGATTTAGCTTTGAAGGCATTCGTTAGGGCTTTTTTGTTTTGAGATGCCTAATAAAGTAACTCCCATCAGCACGATGAGCCCACCCCAAAAAGATACTTTTGAGGGAGTTTCCCCAAGGAAAATCCAAGAAATCAGCATGGATCCAACAGGTAACAAATAGAGAAACCCGCCCGCTTTGGATGCAGGTATTTTAGCAAGAGCATAGGTCCATGAGACATATCCAAAAATACTTGGCACAATCCCCAAAAACACAACCGAGCCAGTCGCTAAAAAGGAAGCCTCATTAAACTCTATGAGGGGATTTCGGCAAAATGGAATGAGAAAAAGAGTGCCAATCCAAATCACGTAAGTAGTCAGCTGAAAGGGTTTATATCGTTTTAAATAATACTTTTGCGCTAATGAATACACACTTTGAGCAAAAGCGGCTCCGAGAATAGCCAGAGTAGGCAAAAGAAGGCTAGGGCTTACAAAGCCTTTTCCGAAAGAAATGACAGCAACGCCACTTAAACTCAGAAGAATGCTCACCCATCCAGCCAGAGAGATTTCTTCGTTTAGAAATTTCGACGCAAGGATAGCGATCCAAACAGGCCCTGACGCGATCAGGAAGCTTGCGGTCGAGGCAGGTACTTCGAGTTCACCAAAATTCAGGGCTAAATTATAGAAAGTAATCCCAGCTAAGCTGATGCCAGTCAAGCCCAGTAAATCTTTTTTGTCGGGTAATGGAATCGATCTCACGCCCCAGTAACCGGCTAAAATGATGGAAGCTATCAGGTAGCGTAAAAAAGCCACATTGTTAGGCGAATACCCCTCGAGCGCCAATCGAATCGCAGGGAACGCAGCTGCCCAGGACGTAATAGCCAATGCAATCGCTGCATATCCGCGAAAATTATCTGACCCTAGGAGGGGTGTTTGTGCGATCATGCGACTGTGCTCCCTGAATAAATAAAAAATGAGTATGACCGGTGACTTAATGCGTTATAAAGAATTTGTCAAGAACTACTGAGTAGGTTGTTGTAATGATTGAAGAAGAAGTTGAGTGCCCCTTTTGCGGAGAGTTCTTTATCCTGCTGGTCGATTCATCCCAGGATCAGCAGTCTTATATTGAGGACTGTTTTGTGTGCTGCCGACCTATTTCCTTCCAGATTATCTGTGAAAATGGGGAGTTGCTGTCGGTGAGTTCGAGTCGATCCTAAAAAAGCCTGTTTTCAGCGCCAGTTTTTAAACCAAATCCAATGATGAAGTTCGCCCATTAAAATCGGAGAACCAGAGAGAATAGGGTAAAAATAGACAAATAGTGTTGCCGCGCCTGATGCATAAATCCATTTGGCCCGGGACGAAAGTCCATTTTTTTCAAACTGAATCAATGCAAATCCAATAGCAAGGCCCAACAGCATTCCAGCTGGATAGTAGTAATAGTAAAATAATGTATTTCTTGGAAAAAATGCCCAGGAAAAATAGAGGGCGCAATAGCTGCTGAATATGAAGAAAGCTTCTTTGGACTGACCTTTACCCTGACCAGAGAGGACATCAGCGAACCAGTAACTCAAGCAATAAATCAGGGCGGGTATCCCAGTCCACATGATGAGTGGATTTCCCATCATGATTACGCCTCGTGCTCGATGGGGCGAACGAGCTATGCTTTCGAAAGCGTACCAAATAGGTCGAACGAGGAGAGGCCATCCTAGCCAATGACTGCTGTATAGATGAGCAGTTTTGACCGAAATCAATAGGTTCCAGGCATTGATTTGCATAACGATAAAATCCCAGGCCCAATATCGGATACTGTGATGATTCAGAAGCCAAGGGATATAAGTTAGAAAATAAAAGAATAGGGGAGTGCAGCCGAAAAAAAAGAAAAGATCTGAACATCTAAATTGTTTAGGGTTGGAAAATCTAGAAAAAATAAGGAGACAAACACAGTAGACTAATGGAATGAGCCCAAACCATTTACAGGCTATTGATAATCCAAACATTATTCCTGAAAAAGTCATGAAAATAAATTTTTTTTCATGACTCGAACCAGAGGTTACGGCCATCGTCCATGCATGATAGAAAAAGACGAATCCCCAAAGGATGAATGCGAACATAAAGACATCGAGCATGCCAACTCGAGCTTGAACGTACAAGAGTTGGTTGCTTAGGGTTATCAGGGCAACCCAGATCGCATACTCTTGTTTCTTGAATAGCATCAACGCGAGAATGTAGATCCCTACGAGAGTCAAAGCCCCAAAGACGCTGCTGAGGATTCGCCAACCCAAAGGATTGTCCCCGAACTTTGAAATTCCAATTGAAATGATAATTTTCGCTAAGGGAGGTTGCTCGAGATTGCGGTATTCTCGTTGTGCGATGAATTCCTTGGCGGCGGGAACGTAATGAGTTTCGTCGAAGACATATCCGCGAATCGATTGAATGTTGATCAAGAAGATCAACAAACTAAAGAAGAATAGGGCAAAGGATATTTTGAGAGCATTGGGCATTAAAAAGGGATGTTCAAATGAAGAGTGTTTGTCAATTAACAAATCTGATTGAGGATTGTTCAAAATTTGTGTCGATAATGAAAAATTTTTAAGAAAGAGAACTTTAGATTTCCGATAAATAGAATACTTAAGTATTTTAGGTGCAGTTTGTAGTGAGGATTAAGTGTAAAAAAGTCAAGATCTCATTAGTTGGTGGTAAGTTTAAGGGTGATGATCTATAAAACTTAGGTCCATCATTTCATACATTTTATAGAGCACGCTATGTTTACAGGAATCGCACAAGGAATTTTCAAAGTATCTCAGGTCCAAGCAATTGTGGGTGCTGTCCACTATGCAATTCAACTTTCTCCTGAGCTTACTGAAGGGCTACGGGTAGGGGCAAGCGTGTCAGTGGACGGTGTTTGTCAAACGGTGGTCCAGATTGTGACTCAGGCAGAAGGTGTTCATGGAGGGCAGGTGTTTTTTGATGCAATTCAAGAAACCCTCGATCGTACCACCTTACGATTTTTGGAGGCAGGAAGGTCGGTTAATATTGAGCGTTCCGCTCGCTTTGGAGATGAGGTGGGTGGGCACCTGGTTTCCGGCCATGTTTATGGACGAGTTCAAATAGTAAAAATAGAAATGCACGCAAACTTTCATGTTTTTGAATTCGCCTGTCCGGCTGAATGGACAAAATACCTTTTTTCAAAGGGGTATATTGCATTGGATGGGGTGAGCCTCACTTTGGTAGAAGTCCGGCCTGAAGGAAAATTTTCTGTTCATCTCATTCCTGAAACACTTCGATTTACGACTTTTGGCCAAAGGCAAGAAGGAGCTTGGGTAAATATTGAGTTTGAGTCCCAAACTCAGGCGATTGTCGAGACAGTGGAAAGAGTTCTTCAAGAAAATTATTCGCGTTGAGAAAATACAAATTGAAATAAAAAATAGGATCCCAGCAGGATGCAGAGAATCGCAACTGCACTTTCACCTGCGACCCCAACATAGGGCCTCAGGGCGAGCTGGCGGATCTCCATCAGTGTGAATGCTGAACCGATTGCCAGGGGAATGAGTTGGAGTCTCTCCTGAATGATCAAAGGAATCGCAATCATGAGGAGTAGAGCCAGGGACGTACCTTGGGTGATCCATTCTAGAAATCCGGGTGCGCCTAAACCGCTGAGAGAAAAACTAAATAGGAAAAGGAATAGCGTCCCCAGCGGGCCCCTTTGAGGCCAGTTCTGGGTGATTCGTTTAGCAATGAGGGCAGTGATCGCAAAAAGGAGCGTGACCCAGGTCAGGTGCCCAATGACCGTCATGCCGTTGAGAAAGGGTAGGTAGGTGTCGAGGGCTGCCATTTTACCAGTCGAAGGACTAGCCGATGAGAAGAGGTGTTGGGATGCGGAAGTGAGGGCGGCCCCGATGATTCCAAGGGAATACCCAAAAATTGATAGAAGTGCAGTCGAAGTTTTCGATGCCTTAGATTCTAACGGGCGTTGGAATTGGACTGTAAATCTGTGAATAAAGCCCAGAAGCAGTGCGAGAAAGAAGCAGGAAAAGAGTATTTTTACTGCTTCGACTGTGAATAGAGAAATCAATTGGTTGTTTTTTGGCTCAACATTGGAAAATTGTGCAAATTTTCCAGGCAATTCGTTGATTAGCCCGATGAAGTTAATAGCCAGAAGAAAAGTGACTGATAGTTTGAAGATTCGAAAATTAAATTGCTTCTGCGTCCAACTCAAGAGAGACCAGCCAATCCCTGTAGTTAAGATCATGGCTAAAACCAAAATAGAGAAAATTCTGACAATAGACAGGAGATTTTGCTTGTTGCTTTCGGCCCGCTCCCAGACTTCAGGTATGAATATAAATCTTCGGGAAGACATGATTTGATCCCCCGTCAGTCGGACCCCGATTCGAGCCTCACCTAGTTTTAGGTGCACAGAGGGATCTGAAAAAATAAAGAGCCAATCTCTTCGACTGGGCAGCTTGAAAACTTTGTGGCTGATTTCTAGAATTTGATTGGGCTTTAATTTATAATTTTTGTCAATCCAGGTGATTGCAATTAGTTTCGCTTCGGTTACTTCAAGGCTCTTTCCACCTCGAGATTCCGGCAGTTCGTGGCGTATCTGGAAAATTTCGCCGTTTTTGATTAAGGTGACTTGGTACTCCTCTGCCCGTTCCTCGATACTGACATTGTAACGCACAAAGCGAATCAGCCAGGCGGGAGGCATGAGGTAGGTTCCGATTAATTCTCGGTAACGTTGTTTACCTTCTGTTTTCCAGATAAAGCGGTCTTCAGGGCCGATGTCGTTTGCAGTTGAGGCGAGGGCATCCCACTCAGGGGTGAGGGTAATTCCGGATTTTTCCAAGGCCGTACGAGCCATGCGGGTGGCCTGAGTGCGAGTGATTTCTAGGGTTGGATTATCATTTCTAAAGTCAGAAAGTGACAACCAGACTAGGAACGTTAGGAAAGCGATTGCTCCAGTGCGGTAGATGAGCTTGGGGGTGAGGTTGAGAAATGGCTTTTGTAAGTTCGAGATTCTAGTTTTTTTGTCTTTAGATTGTAGTTCTGATTTGTTCTTGGCCACTCCCTCTGGGTGCCATCCTTGGTTGCGTCCCTGGTTTTTGAGTTCGCTCCATTTACCTGCCCGTAGCCTGGCGACAAGAACGATCCACAAGGGGATCAGGGAAAGAAAGATGACTAGGGTGCGATCCAGCCAGACGCCGGGTGAGGAGGTTGTGAAAAGCGGCAGCGAAAAAGAAACCACGTCAAATGTAAAGTGCAGGATAATTCCAGGCAACAGTCCAAAAGCAAGGTAGAGGCCTCCGAAGATAAAGGATGGAATAATGAGTTCGATGACCCGGGCGTAGGAAGGGAGGGTGGGGTAGTTTGCATGTGCGGAGGCGAAAATAAGGGCTTGGACTAGAAATGCGGCAGCGATCCACCTCTTGCGCTGTCCAAGACGGGTTCCTAAAATCGCAGCACCTGCTAGTGGGACAGCTCGAAAGAGGGACTCTTCCCAAAAGCCTGCATGAATTGAGTTGGATAAGGATGTCCACCATGGACAGTAGGTGGCTAGACCGTCGGGATGAAAAAGCGTGTCAGAAGGATTCCACCATCCCAAGGTTTGGGTTCCAAAAATATAAATGAGGATAACGAATAGAAAGAAAAATCCGACACTTAAATAGCCTCCCAACGTTCGGCCTAAAATGGCGGTCGAGTTTGCATTCCCCAGTGACCAAACGCGCCAAAGCTGAGGATGGTGAGGGAAGGCTTTTCTTGATAAGCCTTCAGCAGTCATGAAAGATACAGCGAGAAGAAAAAAGTCTGAAAGGAAGGAGATGAATGCTCCGGTAGCGCTTCTTAGCAGAAATCCATTCGCCGAGAGGGCGGTGTCATAGTTCATCCAGAGGAGAGGGAGATGATTGATTTGTTCAAGAAACTGAAACCCTGCAACTATCCCAGCAGCAATGAGAGGGGTTTTCCAAATAATCCAGCGAGTTCTGATGAGAAAAAATATTCCAAATCCACAGCCACCCAATAAGTAGAGGATCATCATTGCAACGGAAGCTATTTCGGCAATGAGGTTATTGCTGGATCGCATTTCAGCATAGTGGCGAGAGAAAGATTCCGGAATTTTCACAAAATATTCGATCTCCGTGAGGCGATCACCGCTGACCATTAGTTTCAGTCGATATCTGCCTTCGCCAATTTTCTCTGCTGGACGTTCATAAACAAAGGTGTGATCGATTCTCTTGCTTCGTTTAGCATCTTCAGACTTTTCTATCAGTTGATACTGATCGAGGGGAATTTTCCATCTGACTGCAGCAGATTCTGCGATTTTTAGAGCTTGATCACCAGACAAGGCCTGGCCCGGGGCGTCTTCAGAAAGGCGCTCACTGAATCCATAAAACTCTCCTTGGGGATTAAAGCGAATTTGGGATTCTTCAGTTTTCCCTTCGGAAAAGTGTCGTACGTTCCAGTAATAGGGTGAATAGATGCCGCTTTTGACTATTTTAGAAAATGCTTCGGTGCCGCCTGCGGAAAGCTCTACGAATGTTTGTGTTCGGTCATCTGACTCAAAGCTTGCGGCTTCTCTAAAGGCTGGCGGCCCCCAGTGATTGAGTTGAGCAAGCTTAGCCGCAGATGTGAGGGCGGTAATTCTATCCATTTTGATTTGGAGATCCACAATGGGAAATGCTTTCGGGTAAAGGTGAGCTGACAGATAAATGCAGCCCAGCAAAAGGATGACTTGTGAGATCCAAAATAAGGGAGACCGAGTTACGTTTCCGAACGTCTTCATGATTCTTTTATACAGCAGCAGAAAGCTAGGAGATATGATAGTTTTTTGAGGCCATGAATTTTATACAGAAACTGAAAGATCCATTTTTGAGTCAGGTGGCGGACTTGTTTCCGTTTGATTTTTTGTCGCAAAGCAGCGAAGATTTATTGCTTTATGGGAAAGATTGGACAAGGGTCTACGTCCCGAATCCTTCAGCAATTGCCTTTCCTAGAACGACGGAAGAGGTTTCCCAGTTTTTGAAGCTTTGCTCGGATCATCAAGTTGCCGTGGTGCCTTCGGGGGGGCGAACCGGTCTCGCGGGCGGGGCTGTTGCTGTGCAGGGTGAAATAGTTTTGAGCTTGCGCCGGATGAATCGACTGGATGCGGTAGATGAGCTAGCTCAAACAGTTCGGGTTCAGGCAGGATGTGTGACAGAGGCAGTGCATCAGCACACTGGTTTACATGGGCTGACATGGCCCGTAGATTTTGCGTCAAAGGGTTCAAGCCAAGTAGGGGGCAATATTTCTACGAATGCAGGTGGGGTCAAGGTAATTCGTTATGGCCTTACCCGACAATGGGTGTTGGGTCTTCAGGTAGTGACTATGAAGGGTGAAATTCTGGAGTTAAATGGGGCGTTAGAAAAAAACAATACAGGTTTGGACCTTCGCCAACTTTTTATTGGGAGCGAGGGCACTCTTGGGATTATTACGGAAGCAACTCTCAAGCTCACTCGAACTCCTGGAGAGCTCGATGTCTTTTTTTTCGCTGTAGACGGGATTCCTAAAGTTTTAGAGTTATTTCAGGAAGTGAGAAAAGCCTCGTTTTCCATTATGGCTTTTGAGTTTTTGACTAAAAACTGTTTGAATCTAGTGACGCAAATGCGGGGGTTAAAGGCGCCATTTTCTAGAGATTATAGTGCCTATGTTTTGATTGAAATTGAGCGCAATCGCGCCTTGAATACGGAATCGGGTGGAAAAAATTTTGAGGATCAAATGGAGAGCTGGCTCGCAACTTTGTTTGAAAAAGAATTAGTTCTAGACGGTACTTTAGCGCAGTCTCCCCGTGATGCGAGAGACCTTTGGAGTCTAAGGGAAGGGATCAGTGAATCTTTATCGATGAAGGGCAGGGTTCATAAAAACGACATTGCACTTCCGGTATCAGGACTGAAAAATTTTATTGAGGAAATGAATCTTCTTTTTTCTCGCAGGCAACTGGGCCTAGAAGTTTTTCTTTTTGGGCATATTGGAGACGGAAATCTTCATGTGAATACGATGATGCCGGAAGGCATGGGCCAAGAGGAGTTTGAGCGAATTTGCGATGCAGTGGATCTGGATCTATTTTCTTTGGTTCAGAGTTATGAGGGAAGTGTTTCAGCCGAGCATGGAATAGGTCTTTTAAAGAAAAATGTCCTCCATTTTTCTCGTTCCCCCATTGAGATTGCGCTGATGAAAGATTTCAAGAGGATTTTGGATCCCCAGGGACTGCTCAACCCAGGGAAAATTTTCTAGTCGGTTGAATTTTGGGCGAACTTTGGGCTCTGTTTAAGTGTTTATTGTTTAGTAGAGTATTCGAGTTTTGATAGATCCAGAAACGGCTTGAATTGCAGTTTTGACTTCTTTAGAAAGGGCTTTGTCTGTATCCAGTATCAAGTATCCGACTTCAGGATCAGTTGCTAGAGTTTGTGCTTGAATATTGGCTCCCAGATCAGAAACAATACGATTAATTTCTCTCAGTATTCCGGGAATGTTTTTGTGAATATTTAAGATTCGGTGGCTCTCGCAAGTGGGAATGACATTCACTTCTGGGAAGTTCACGCTTCCAGTGGTTGATCCAGTATTGATGAAACGGATCAGGGCTGCCGGCACCTCAGTGCCAATATTGGATTGCGCTTCTTCGGTCGCACCCCCGATATGAGGGGTCAAAATGACGTTGGGTAGACCTTGAAGTTCATTTGTATAATCTAACGAATTACTTTCTGGTTCTTCAGGGAACACATCGATTGCTGCCCCTCTGAGTTGTTTGGACTTGAGGGCCTCAGCCAGAGCCGGAATGTCTACGACAGATCCACGGCTTGCATTGATTAAGTAGGAGCCAGTTTTCATGATTTGAAATTGAGCAGTATTCATCATGCGAGAGGTTTGAGAGGTAGCTGGAACATGAAGAGTAACGAAATCACTTTCTTTTAAGAGTTCTGATAAAGTATTGCAGCCCTTTGCGTTGCCCAGTGGTAGCTTTGAGATCACGTCAAAGAACAACACTCTCATTCCCATTGCTTCCGCCAATGTCGATACTTGTGATCCAATGTGACCATAGCCAATAATTCCAAGCGTTTTTCCACGAACTTCAAAGCAATGGGTAGAAATTTTTTGCCAACTCTTACGATGCATCTCTGTATTTCTTTGGCCCAGTTGTCTTGCCAACAGGATGATTTCGGCAAGCGTCATTTCAGCAACACTCCGAGTGTTTCCAAATGGGGCATTAAAGACAGGAATCCCTTTTAATTTTGCCAAAGGGAGATCCACTTGGTTGGTGCCTATGCAAAAACACCCGATTGAAAGGAGACGCTTTCCTTCAGAGAGGACTTCACCAGTAATTTGAGTCTTGCTTCGAATTCCAAGGACATGGACGTCGCGAATCTTTTCTTTTAATTGACTCGGATTCAGTGCTACGTTGAGAGCTTCAACTTGAAAGCCTTCAGTTTTAAATGCCTCATGCGCTAGCGGATGGATGTTTTCTAGCAAGAGCACTTTGATTTGATCCTTTGGAAAAGATGTAGCAGGGAACGAATTCGATTCAAATAATGGGGTGCGACTCATGGTGAAGTTATACCTGAAAATCGACCCAAAAACTAATGAACTGAGGAAGTATTTGCTAGGAAGAAGTAATGTCGCCAAAATTTAGAGGAAATGGGAATGACTACTTAGACGACGAGGACGCAGGAATGGGGAGAAGCCCTGCGCGTCGCAAAAAAAAAGTCCCTGAAGCACGCTCCTTAGGGTTATCCTCTCAGGAAGCGAATGCAATAGTAGCTGAAGTTTTTCCAAATCAATGTCGTGTCATTCTGGATTCAAACCAATCATCTCTTCTCTGTAGCTATCGGCGTGCCGGCGTAGTCAGTAAAGTGAAAGCTGAAGGAGAGATTCGGGAGCGATCACCTGTTGCAGTAGGAGATCGAGTTCTTGTAAAAAGTACGGGGAGTTCGACTGGAGTTATTGAAGGAGTTTGCGTTCGAAGAAACTGCCTCTCTCGTCCTGCCCCGGGTCGAGATGGGGTGAAGATTCATCATGTAATTGCGGCTAACGTGGATTTTGTACTCGTGGTTGCATCCGTCCAAGAGCCGGAGTTTTCATCTGGGGTTGTCGACCGATTCTTGATTGCCGCCGAAGCTGAAGGGATTGCGCCCCTCCTCTGTATCACGAAGCTGGATCTCCTTGGACAAGGTGACAGCCCGGCTAAAGGCACTCCTTGGAGTGTGTATCCGCAATTAGGATATGGTTTATTTGAGGTGAGTCCAAAAGAAGCGGTCGGATTAGAGTCCTTGTTGAAAGTAATTCAAGATAAAACAGTCGTATTTTGTGGCCATTCAGGAGTAGGAAAAACGTCCCTTCTTCGGCGACTTCTTGGGTCTGATATTGGTCGAGTGGGTCAAGTGAATGAGCAAACAGGAAAAGGCCGCCATACCACCACGGGTGCAGTTTTACTTGGAGGGCCAGGGATTTCAAAGTGGATTGATACCCCAGGAATTCGGGCGTTTGGCCTCGCAAAGATAGCTCCACATGAGTTGTCACAAAATTTTCCAGAATTTAGAAATTTAGCTTGCCCGCAAGTGGGTTGCCTGCACGTGGAGGAGCTGGGTTGCCTGGCGCAATCCTTTACTCGTTATTCTGCTTATCGAAGAATTTTGGAGTCGATTTTAGCTGGAGATTATTAACCCCAGTTCCGACTTGGGATCTGTTTTTGCAGACCGATAGTGCTCTAGATATTCATTTTGGGGCAAGCGCTCTTTTTGAAATGAGTGAAATCACGATGGGGTATGGAGTATTACAAAAAAGAAAATTATTGGTTTAGTTTTAGGGGGACCTGTGTTTTGGTTCGGGCCTGGCTGCCTACTCTTGTAAAAGCTTCTGCACTGTCATTGAGTCGTCCGCTATTCTTTTTGCACGGAAGATTTGGGGACTCTGAGGTCTGGGAGCCGATCATGGCTCAGCTTTCTGATCGCAACCCGTGTTTTTCTGTAGATTTCCCTGGTTTTGGACAGTCTTTTTGTGTCGGTGGTCATACCCTGTCCTTGCTGGAGCAAGCTGGCTTGGTCATCGAGTTGATTCAGAAGCTCACTTTACCGGATCAAAAGGCAATTTTGATTGGCCATGATGTAGGCGGAAGTATTGCAGAGTTGTGTGCTTTACGGTTATTTCATAAAATTTCAGCGCTTGTTCTCATGAATTCTTCATGCATTTCTCAAAAACTCAGTCAATTGTCTCCACGTTTTCGAGGCCTTCAAGCCAGATGGAAGCTGAAGAAATTGCTATCGCAGGCAAAAACTTTAGCGCCTCAAACTAAAAAGTCCTTGCTACGTTCATGGGGAATCGGTTCTTTGCGGATGTCTCTATTGAAGTCCTTTCGAGCGTTGGATGATTCGTGGCCAAGGCCCTATGAGAGGCGAGTCTGGAAAAAGAGTATTCAAGCCTTGGACCTTCCAGTTTTACTTCTTTGGGGGAAAGATGATTTTCTCAACCCCCCTGAGAGGGGGGTTGAGATGGCCCATAATTTATTGGAGGCGTATTTTTACCTCAATGAAGAGTCGGGGCACTGGCCCTTTCTTGACCAAACCGGATGGGTTGTTTCAAAAATGAAGAATTTCATCTTTAAGACATCCCATGCAGATTCTATTAAGAGCGTTCAAAGATCTCCTTGGAAATAATGAGTCTTTGAATTTGACTTGTTCCTTCATAGATTTGGTATATTTTCGCATCTCTCATGAGTTTTTCAACGGGGTATTCCTCAGAATACCCATAACCACCGAAAACCTGGACTGCATCAGTAGTCACTTTCATGACCATGTCGGCTGCAAACGCCTTTGCGAAAGCTGCAAACTTCGTATTTCTCTCGCCTTGGTCAATTGTCCATGCAGATCTTTGTACCAGGAGACGAGCAGCTTCGATATCTTTTGCCATGTCAGCAATCATAAAGCTGATGGCTTGATATTGAGCAATGGGTTGGCCAAATGTCTTACGGGTGGTGGCGTATTGAATGCTTTCATCCATTGCCCGGCGTGCTAATCCTACCGCGGCCGAAGCGACAGCTGGACGAGTGTGATCAAAGGCACTCATAGCGATTTTAAATCCGTCCCCTTCATTTCCGAGGCGATATTTTTCTGGAATTTTTACATCTTCGAAAGTAATTCCTCGAGTGTCACTGGCTCTTTGGCCCATATTCCATTCCTTTTTCCCATCAGAAATTCCTGGAGTATCGGTTGGAACAATAAAGCCGCTCATACCTTTGTGTTTCTGCGTTACATCTGTATAGGCCAGGACGAAGTACCAATTCGCTACGCTCGCATTCGTAATCCAAATCTTAGAACCATTCATCACGTATTCTTTGCCGACCTTTTTAGCGGTAGTTCTAATTCCGCTCACGTCCGAACCTGCGTTGGGCTCTGTTACGCAGTAGGCTGCGAACAAGGGTTCTGAGGTGAGTCTCCCGAGAAACTCCTTTTTTTGATCATCGTTTCCGGAGACAATGACGGGAGCAGCTGCCAGAGTATTCGCTTCCATTGCAGTTGCGATACCGGTACAACCGTAGGCAAATTCTTCAGTAATAATGCAACCTTCAAGAACGCCTAAGCCTAGGCCACCGTAAGACTGAGGGATATGGGTATTCATCAGGCCTAGATCCCAAGCTTTTTTTGCTATTTCTTTAGGATATTCTCCGGTTTTGTCATGGTGTGCCGCTTTGGGTATCACTTCATCCCGGGTAAATTTTCGAGCCAGTTCTTGAAGTTGTTTTTGATCATCGGAAAGTGAGAAATTAAGCATTTGAGAAGCTTATATGGGTCGCAGGAAGTTTTCTAGATTTTTTTTCCTCCTCCGAAGCTCGATCTTGATCAGCTTGGCCAGTTATGCTAGTTGCTTCCGTCTTGGGTTTTTAGTGTCGCTAACGTGTGGTTAAGGGGGAGGGGTGAAAAAATGAAGATATTTCTAAGTTCCGCTCGGGCAAGTTTTTCTCGTTACTTTGCTGTCTTTGTGTTGAATGGTCTCAGTCTTACTTCATCTGTTGTTGCACAGATACCAGATATTAATTCTGATTTATCTTTTCGTACGATAGTCGAAAATGCATTGGATCATCAATTAGATGCTTTTCGCTTTGACTCAGGAGACTTACAGCAACACTACTACGTCAGTTACGGGAAAGGTTATTTAATGACTCACGCCGTTCGTCTCAACTCCAGTCAGAAGATCTTTGATTCCGGCTTAAAGGTTTTTTTGGCTGGTTTGGCTTCGTCTGACTTTAGGAAAATTGAGGATGCAAGTAAGGAAGAAAATGGAAGTGTGTTTCGGTCGTTTTTAGCTAAAACAGTATTCTTTGAGGATGAGGAAGCGTCTACTGACTTTCAGAGGAAGTACGAAGTCTACTTGCCGAAATCAGAATTCAGAAACAAGCCTGTTCGCGATCTCAGGAAAATAGATTTGCAAGGCCCTTACTTCACTTTTACTTTGGCTCTTTTTTCTAAAAATTCAAATCAAATTGATCAAAAATTTTTAGATTCTGACGGTAAAATTCAATTTCCATATCGTCTTGCAATTGTTCGACTTTTGACGACGATTTGGGATGAAAAAGTTAGAAAATGCCCAGAACTGGTACGAGTTAATAATGCAATAGAATGGGCACTTTTTGAAAAGAACAATACCCCCAATTTAACTCAAACTGAAGGCGAGGAAATCGATCGATTTGCCATGAATCTTAAAATGACTCGTCAATTGCTGATCAATACTCAAATTTTGCCTGAAATGAATCAACAAAAATGTATTGAGTATGTTCAAAGAATTTATCCAGACTTTCCAGATCGGCTCATTCTCGGAGTTGTGAATGAGTTTAAGATGTCCTACTAGAGCGATTGTGCGAGTTTGACATATCCCTATTTCAAGAGTAAAGTTCGGCCATTGCACTCATGCTGATCACCTCGTCCAATCGAAGGGTTCATCTCAAAAGGAATTTTTTTCAATGAAAATTATAAAGGGAAAGACGGATTCAAAAACCGAGAACTCTTCAAAAAGAATTAAAAGTTCTCGCGACCATTTTCGTCAACCTACGTCGAATCCATTTGGGCCTGGGGGAGAAAAAAGAGATAAGGTCTCAAAAATTTTAGACGGGTTTATTGAACTATGGACAAATCTCTTCACGTCCCCCGTTCATCTGGATTCCGCCTTATCGAAGCAGACTCCTAGACTTAAGGGGATATTAGCGCAAATTGTTCCCTCTATTTTACTTCGTCCCACTGCTATTGCTGAGGCATTGGGAGTGGGGATTCCAGAAGGCGAGCCGTGGAGCCTAGAGGATCGGCAAAGGGTATGCTGGCGACCTGCTCAATTGATGGCTGAGAGGTTGTACGAGGGCATGACTCAGAAATGGCCCGAGTTTCAGCCGAATATTACGGATTTCCCTTCGTGGATGACGGATGAGTGGAAGAAGGACTGGGATGGTTCTACAGTAGACGAATTAGTGAGTGTGTTAGGTCGGGAAGCCCCTCTTTCTCTTCGTGCGAGTCAGAGAGTGGGTGCCGAGATGCTGTTGGAGAAGCTGACTGCAGAAAATCTTCCAACGCGAATTGAGGTCTCTCATTTTGTGCCCTGGGGGGTTCGCCTGGCGGGTTATGCACCTGTCTTGAATACAGACCTCTATCGAGGGGGGGCATTTGAAATACAAGACGAAGGCTCTCAACTGATGGCCCTTTTTGCCTTATGGCCGGAACAGTACGGGCATTTCTTGAAAGATCGCCCTGGCGCAGTTTTAAAAAAAGTTAAAAATAAAAAAAAGGAACTCCCTTTGGCATTGGCAGAGCCTCCCTTAGTGACTGCGATTGTGCCAGCAATAGTCATAGACGCCTGTGCTGGCGCCGGTGGCAAGAGTCTAGCGATGGCTGATGCACTCAAAGGAAAGGGAAGGGTTTATTCATACGACACCTCAGAAAAGAAGCTCCAAGCCCTCCGGCGTCGCGCGACTCGAATGGGGCTCAATAACATTCAAGCTGTGGCGGTCCGCGAAGGAAGTGAGTCTGAGCTCATCGGTCCGTTTAAAGGTAAGGCAGATATTGTCTTGGTGGATGCTCCATGCAGTGGGTGGGGAGTTCTGAGAAGAAATCCCGATATTAAATGGAGGCAAAAAAGAGATGTTCTTACACGAATGCCTGAGATTCAGTTTCGTTTGCTTTCAGTTTATTCTGACTTAGTTGCTCCTGGAGGACGACTTGTCTATGGTGTCTGTACTTTTCGGCTTTCGGAGACTCAAGAGGTAGTTCAACGGTTTCTGAAGGATCATTCGACCTTTCGGGCTGAAAAAGGGGGGTTTTTGGGGCCAGGTCCTTGCGATGGCTTTTTTATGCAATCCTTCATTAAAGGTTAAGGTTTTGTGAAGTTTTGGAAGGCCATTCAGTGGATACTATTCCGTTTTGACGCCGAAAAAGCCCATGGCTTTACCTTATTTCTGATTCGGATAGGCATGTGTTTTAGAAATGTCCCTCTTAGAGTTGTAAGTGGTGGCATTTGGGAGGTCGCTCAGAAACCCAAAACAGATGAGGTTCATATTTTTGGGCTATCCTTTTGTTCTCGAGTTGGATTGGCGGCAGGATTTGATAAGAATGCAGAAATTTTGACTGCACTCCCTGCTCTAGGATTTGGGTTTGTGGAAGTGGGAACCGTAACTCCTCGGGCACAGCCTGGAAATCCCCGTCCCCGCCTGTTTCGTGATCCTCAGCATGAGGCGCTTTTCAATAGAATGGGATTTAACGGACTAGGGGCATCGATTATTTCTTCTCGTATCAGGAAGGCTCGCGACCATTTGCCCGAAGGGTTTCGTGTGGGGGTTAATTTGGGGAAAAATATTGATACCTCGCTTGACCGTGCAGTGGATGATTATATTCGAGCTGCGGAAGCTTTTGAAGGTTTGGCCGATTATCTAGTGATTAATGTAAGTTCGCCCAATACGCCTGGATTGAGGTCGCTCCAGACAGTAGAAGCCCTCAAATCCATTGTCGGAGGAGTGGGAGGACTTATTTCTTCTTGGAAAAAAACACCTCCCTTGCTGTTGAAGTTGGCACCGGAGCTGACAGGGCCAGAGCTGACTCACCTCATTCAGACTATCGAGCCTTTGGGAATCGATGGGTGGGTGTTAACTAACACCCGTGAGGGAACCTACAGTCCGTTGTCCACCCAGTTCATGCATCCGGTGGAGCAAAAGGGAGGATGGAGTGGAAGAACGCTAGCTGACTTAGCGAAAAGAAGTTTAATAGAGG
>JANNCA010000160.1:0-5634 GCA_031386075.1 Oligoflexia bacterium | reverse complement strand
ATCGGAATGCTCATGAACCACATATGAATATCGTTGCACGGACTCAAAAGTAGTCCTTGCCCCTGGTCTAAAGCCGTAGTGCCAATCAATCCTTGCAACCTCGCAAGGAAGGACCTTGCCACTCTGCACTGATCGGCAACCCAGGTTTGATTTTTGAGTGACTGAATTTTAATTATTTTTGGCACTTTATTACTCTTCACTAGGGCACCCCATTGGGATAGATCGACGCCAAAACGAATGGTCCAAAAATCATGAGAAAGACTGCAGGCATAATAAATAATACGAGTGGAAGCAGCACTTTTGTTGACGCAGCTGCACCCGCTTTCTCTCCTCGAACCATACGCTCAGTTCGAATTTGTTCAGACTGTTGACGCAAAATTTTCCCAATGGAGGCCCCCATCTGATCAGCTGAAATCAAAATTGCCACAAAGGAATTCAGCTCAGTCATTGCAATTCGTGCGGCCATTTCTCGAAGAGCCTCCTGACGAGAAGATCCCACCTTAATTTCCTTAAGCATTTGAGAAAACTCTTCTACCAGCGGACTCGCTTTTGCCTTTTCTACTACCTTTCCAATAGCTCCCACGAAATCTAAGCCCGCCTCAGTGGACAGAGCCAGGAGGTCGACTATAAAGGGCATCGCCCGAAGAATCTTTTTCTGACGATCTGCCATTCGGCTATTCACCCAAAAATTTGGGTAAAACCAGCCCACACCACCCGAAGCAAGGACATAGTACCAAGCGATATCAATCATATCAGCGGCATTCAGGAGGCCTCCGATGACAGGAAAAAAACCAATCAACACCAATTTAAACGAAATGAACTCATCGGGCGTCAATTCGTCTTTAAGGCCAGATGCAATGATGTTTCTTCTAAAAATTTTACGCTTGTTCTCCCAGAAGGGTTTCCCGCGAATCATGGGAACAATATACTGGGTAAAAATGGGTCTCAGGATCTTTACTAAAAAATTAGAAGCCTTCCGATCTCGAAGGTCAGCTAAGTTTTCTTGCGCGGCGCGGCTCTCCTGCTCTTCCAGGAGCATTCTACCCACTAGAAAAACAGCGACAAAAATTAGAACATAGGCAGAATTCATTACAAACTGCCCGCGGTCAATGACTGCCTGAACTGAATCACCCATAACGTCTCTACAGAATTATCGGTCTGTTATGGGTAGAGTTGATGAGAAAATTAGGATAACATCAATTCGTCGATAGCCAGATTATAACCAGACAATAACAGACAGTAGATCAAGATGACTCTTAAAAATGACGCCCTGAATACCTTAGGTGAGCTGTTCTTGGTCGGCTTTAATGGCCTAGAGCTTTCTCAAGAAACATCTCATTTTCTTTCTCAAGCACGAATTGGGGGCGTCATTTTATTTTCTCATAATTTTGAAAACCCCGGCCAAATGGCCGAGTTGACTAATCAAATTCAAGAATGTCGGAGTGAGCTCCCTCTTTGGGTCAGCGTCGACCATGAGGGAGGCAAGGTCCAAAGATTTAGGAAGGGATTTACCAGAATTCCCGATGCCATTGCAATTGGCTCAATGAACTCCCCAAAATTATCTTTTGAGATTTCAGAAATCATGGCTAAAGAACTCAAAACAGTTGGGGTTAACCTCAACTTCTCACCCGTCGGCGATATCGCCACGAATCCAAAAAATCCAGTCATCGGAAATCGCGCTTTTGGAACCTCTGAAGGCACTGTTTCCAAGATGAGTTCAGCTTTTGTCAGAGGGCACTTAGTGTCCGGCGTACAGCCCTGCGTTAAACATTTTCCAGGTCACGGAGATACAAGTACTGATTCTCACTATGCTCTTCCTCGAGTCGACACTACCCTTGAGGTACTAGAGCAGAGGGAACTTCTGCCTTTTATCAAAGCATTCAAATCAAAATGCGGCATGGTCATGACGGCGCATATTATCGTATCCAAAGTGGATCCAAAAGTTCCTGCAACTCTCTCAGCCACTATTCTTCAAGGCATTTTAAGGAAAAAACTTAAGTTCACCAAAGTCATCGTCAGCGACGACATGGAAATGAAGGCAATTACATCTCATTTTGGAGCAGAAGATGCGCCCCGAATGGCAGTCCAAGCCGGCTGCGACCTTTTGATTTACCGAACGGAGCAAGCGGCCCGCATCGGATATGAAGCGCTGCGTAAAGCTATTGAAAACGAAACTCTTTCCTCGGACCGAGTCTTAGAGGCCGCTCAGCGATGCCAAAGCCTAAAAAGAGAAATTCTCCTTCCCTATCAGCCCACCGTGGTTGCTGACCTAAGCCGCACCTTAAATATCAAAAAACATCAAGATTTGATTCAATTAGTCTCTATCACCCAGAACAATACCTAAATCGATTCCTGTTGACTCCAAGAGCGAGAATCTATAGTCGCAACAGTGCCCGATCCAAAATTTAGAGTAACCCCAAAAGGAGAGCCTTCAATTATGATGAAATTATTTTTAATTTTTCACCTTCTTACCCTCTTCGATTTTCTCAATCTTAGCCGCCAAAACTCTCCTTCTTATCTCGCCGAAAGCTCACCAATCTCTGGAGTTATTTATGCCCTTGGATCTAATCGAAGTGTAGTCCTTGGAAAAATAGCAATAGAAGAAAAATCTGAAGGAGAAAATGTTAAAAACATAAAATTAAAATTTCTTTCCCCCAGCGACAAACCCCTCGTTATCGAGAATTATCGAATTAAAAACGGAGAACCGACTTTTTTTTCGTTCGAACAAAAACAAACGCAGGACTACGGAGAAATGCAAGTTGAGGACTCTGAAATTGTTTTCAACTACAAGAATGAAAAAACGTTCGAAAAACGGGGTTCAAATCTCCTTGTTTCCGCAAACACCTACGACTTTCTCAAGGCCAACTGGGACTCCCTCATGAAAGGTGATCCGGTTCATGGAAGATTTGCATTGATTCATTTAAAACAGACCGTTGAAGTCAGTTTTTTTAGGGATCCTCATTTTAAAAATGCTCCCAAAAACTCCATTGTCATCAAAGGTAGCCTCTCCAACTGGTTTCAACGATGGCTAGCGGATCCCATTTATTTTAGCTTCAAGGCAGACGGGGAGGAGCTCCTAGCATATCAGGGTAAAATCGGAATTAAACAAGAGTTTAATGGAAAATTCAACGATCTAGAGGGAGAAATTGTTTATGATTTTTAGAATTTAAAATCCAGAATATTCCTGATAGAGACCAAAAACAGTTCTCAAACAGTCTGATATTTCTCCCAAAGTGGCTCCAGCTTTCACTGCGCTCAAAATCAAAGACTGCAAATTCGCTTCGCCTTGAGCCCCCTGTTCAAGGCATCGGATTGCATCTCGGGTTGCCCCTTCCGAACGCTGGGCTCGATAGGCACGGACTCGCTCGATAGCAGAAAACTCAAGCTCAGGTGGAACTTTCATGAGCTCTATCGGTGCCGATGGACTGCCTGAGGTAGAGCTCTCTTTGAAACAGTTCACTCCGACTACTTTGATTTCTGCTGAATCAATTCGCTGCTGATCCAAATAAGCAGCGTTCGCAATTTCAGTCTGGATAAATCCAGTCTCTATGCATTGAATAGTGCCTCCGCGTCGATCGATTTCTTCCAGATACTTCCAGGTAAGAGACTCAAGTTCGTCCGTCAAGGACTCTATAAACCAGCTCCCCCCCAGAGGATCGACTACCTGACCCACATTGCTTTCGTGGGCAATGACTTGCTGAGTTCTGAGAGCAAGTCGGGCCGATGACTCCGTAGGAAGGGCCAGCGCTTCATCCAGGGAATTGGTGTGGAGCGACTGTGTCCCACCCAAAACCGCTGCTAGCGCCTGAAGCGTAACTCGAACCACATTATTTTGAGGCTGTTGAGCCGTCAGAGTAGATCCCGCTGTCTGCGAGTGGAATCGAAGCGTGAAGCTTCTAGGATCTTTTGCGCCAAAGCGATCCCGCATAATTCTTGCCCAAATTTTGCGTGCCGCCCGAAACTTAGCAATCTCCTCAAAAAAATCGCTGTGAACATTAAAGAAGAAAGAGAGCTGACCTGCAAATTCGTCTACAGAAAGCCCACGGCGAACTGCCGCCTCCGCATAGGCAATCGCATTTGCAAAAGTAAACGCGAGTTCCTGGACTGCCGTCGACCCTGCTTCCCGAATATGATATCCAGAAATGCTAATTGGATTCCATTTAGGAGCATTCTCAGCACACCAAGCAAACATATCAGTGGTGATCCGCAAGGTTCCTTCAGATGGAAAAATATAATTCCCTCGCGCGACATACTCTTTGAGGACGTCATTCTGAACAGTTCCCCGCAACTCCTTCACGGGCGCACCTTTTTCCTCCGCAACGGCAACATAGAGAGCCAATAAAATGCTCGCCGTCGCATTAATGGTCATCGACGAGGAAACCTTGGAGAGGTCAATCCCTCTAAAAAGGAGCCTCATGTCATCCAAGGTCGAAATGGAGACGCCCACTTTTCCAACTTCCCCCTTAGACCGGAGATGATCTGGGTCGTACCCCAGCTGGGTGGGTAAATCAAAGGCAACCGAAAGGCCCGTTGTTCCCTGCGAAAGCAAGTAATGATAACGACGATTGGACTCCTCGGCAGTTCCAAATCCGGCATACTGCCGCATTGTCCACAGCCGCCCCCGATACATGTCCTTTTGGACTCCTCGAGTAAAAGGAAACTGTGCCGGAGGGGCTAAAAACTCACGGGGTTTTGTGGCCAAATCCGGAGGAGCATCTTCTGGCCAATAAATTTCCTTAAGAGAAATTCCTGAGCGAGTGCAAAAACTTTTTATCTTTCCTGACATGAAAACACCTACTTCGTTCGATTGTCAATCAAGAGCAAATCCGCTCCTGTTTCAACGACCTGTCCTTCAACAACTTGAATGAGTGACACCTGACCTGCTTGAGGCGCTCGAATCTCGTTCTCCATTTTCATTGCTTCCATGACGACTACGGGTTGATTCTTCTGAACCTCCTGATTCGGTTGGACCAGGACTCTAAGAATCTTACCCGGCATTTGAGCCCTCACACGGATCGCTTGAATTTTTTGGATAGGATTTTGGGTCCGCCTGCCTTCATCTCCCATAAAGGCAGAGACCCCTTCCCATTCTCCAAAAGCACGCCTTTGCGAAATAGAATAAACGACTTCCCCTTCTTCGCCTCGATGAGCCTTCAAATCAAAACCGAATAATCCATGAGGAAATTGAATCCAGATTCCATCTCCATCTCGCCGCCACCGAACTTCACCCGCAAAATGAAGCCCTTCAGCTTGAGTTGCCTCAACTTCAACAACACCCTCGCGCCCCCGAGGGACAGACTTCCAGTTCAACTTCCAAGATCCCACCGTCGACTTCAACCGAGTCTCTCGTGCACTCACAAACTGACTCCTTCTCGACGTGCAGTAACGGTCCAATTCGATGGAATACTGCACGAATCAAGCAAAGTTCCACTCTGTGAGGAGCATTCAAGCCACTGAACCAAACTGATCGCTAATGCTGCCTCACAGGTCATTTCGCCTTCTGGACTTGCTGTTAGATCAGGATAGTTCGGAATCAGATCCGTCGTGGTATCCCCAACGATCACGGAAGGGTTCCTCACTAGCCTCCTCAAAAAGGAAAGATTCGTCTTTAAGGACCCCTTGCAGGTCCCGTCT
>JANNCA010000147.1:0-3586 GCA_031386075.1 Oligoflexia bacterium | reverse complement strand
TGGTAGAGTCAAAAACTCTACAAACTCACCGCTAGTGGTAATCTCGGTTAAGATCTGACTAGCCAAATCATACTTACTCATTTGGAACCCCTCAACTCCAACCTCTAGACGAATCTGACGCATTTCCTGTTCTAGTGCATCGATAAAATCAGCGGCTTTTATCCTCCCATGCCGAATCCATTGCCAAATTTGTGCTCGCGAAATTTCAGCGGTCGCAGCATCTTCCATTAAATTATTCAACGGAACACACCCCATTCCACGTAGCCATGACTCTAGATAATGAAGTGCAATATGAGTATTGATTTGTAATCCTTGACTTGTAATGGACCCATCCGGAACTTTCAATAAATCAGCCGCATCAATACCCTGCAAGTCTGCTTGTATTCCCTTATTCACCCGGATCTGATTGGGTGTAGGCATTTTTTCATCAAAGACTTCCCGCGCAACTCGAACTAATCCGGGATGGGCCACCCAGGTGCCATCATGCCCAAGAATGACTTCACGGCGCTTGTCAGAACGTACCTTTTCTAAAGCAATTAAATTCTTTTTTTCATCTTCTTTGATCGGAATCTGAGCAGCCATGCCCCCCATGGCATGAATCCCTCGCCTGTGGCAGGTTTCAATTAAGAGCTGACAGTAAGATTTAAGAAAATGAGAATCCATTGTAATGAATGATCGGTCCGGCATTACAAAATCAGAACGGTGACTGAATTTTTTTATAAAGCTAAAAATATAGTCCCATCGGCCGCAATTTAGTCCCGCTGAATGATCTCTGAGTTCATACAGAATCTCATCCATTTCAAAGGCGGCAAGAACGGTCTCAATTAGGACGGTTGCCCGAATCGTTCCTTGAGGTATCCCAAGCTCATCTTGAGCCAATACAAAAATTTCATTCCAAAGCCGAGCTTCATGGTGATTTTCTAGTTTAGGCAGGTAAAAATAAGGTCTCTTTCCGCGCCTCACTAACTCGCCTGAATTATGAAAAAAGTACAAACCAAAATCGAATAGAGATGCAGATATCGATTGCCCATCGATGGATACGCTCTTTTCAATGAGGTGCCACCCACGGGGACGAACAAAAAGTACGGCAGTTTCTTCGTTCAATGAATATTCTTTGCCTTCGGGACTTGTAAAACGAATATTATTACGAACTGCATCGTAAAGGTTAATTTGACCTTCGATGGTCCCCGTCCAAGTGGGCGAATGGGAATCTTCAAAATCCGCCATAAACACTTGAGCTCCAGAATTGAGGGCATTGATCACCCTTTTACGATCGACTGGTCCTGTAATTTCGACACGACGATCTATAAGGTCTTCTGGTGAGGTAGCAACGTTCCAATGACTTTCACGAATTTGACGGGTTTCTGGTAGAAAATTAGGCATCTCTCCAGCATGGATCTTCGCCTGTACTTCCTTACGCCTCTCCAAAAGTGCCGATCGAATCGGAGAAAATTTTCTATGAAGCTGTGCAACAAACCTCAAAGCAGGTTTAGTAAGAATTTTAGCATATTCTGGAGAAATTCCAGGCAGAACGCGAACGCCTTCAGGCAAATCTGTATCTAAATTAAAGTCTGAATTTAATATTTCCATAAGGTGACTCCGGATCTATGCAATCACAGATTCACTCTAAAAAAAAGAGATCACTTCCAAAATCTAAAGATTATACTTCCGAAAAAATATCCTGCGTCCATATGAATTTCCTCAGGACCTGATGCGCCCGGAAGATTGAAACTAATCGCTCTAAAATCGTAAAACCCTCCCAGGGCCACTGCCCAATTCCGATTCAGCCAGTAAAGACCTTGAACGCCGGCACTCAAATTGCTATAAGAGGCCACTGAACTCATCGTACTGCCTCCCGGAGGTCCGGTCAAAATAGAGAGTGGCACAAAGTAGCCTATTTTTGCTCCCAAGCTAAAACGATCATTGAATTGTTTGCGAACATCAATACCCAACGACGCCCCTAAGAAAAATTCATCCATCCCAATTAAGCCACTATTAATCTGATTATTCGATGCGACAATTTTATTATAGTTTCTAATTTCAAAACCTAACTTGGGAGAAACACTCCAGCCAAACTGACCTGAGCTGATCTTCAGTCGATATTTTACTAACAACTCAAAGTCTTCGCGAGCAAAGGATTTTCCTTGAACCGAAAAAGGAACATATTCTACTGCAGTAGAAATTCCCCATTGAGGAAGAAGCCAGAGCTCTCCACTCAAACGAAATACACTTGCTACTGAGTCAATACTTCCACCTCCCCCCGTCGATGGACTTTTTATCTTATATTGGTAGAGAGCCAACATGGTCGAAAAAGCCAAGTAACCCAAATCTTCATTAAAAATAGCATTCCGGTCTAAGCTAAACTCTGCAACCGACTCAGGGCCGGTGGCCAGAGCAATCTTCGGGGCATTAGAGACTACCGGATCTTCCAAATTTGCCAGGGCTCGAACTCCCCAAACATAGCGACCTTCGCCAGGAACCCTTAATGTCATGGAGTTCTCAGAGGTCACGATCCGTTTAACCCTTTGTAAATCACTTGCTGGGGAACGACCCGAACTCCCCTTACTAGCCCCTCGAGCCGATAATCTCAACAAATGAACTTCATAAAGCTCAGCTCCTTCAACGGATTTCCAACTGAGCTTAATCCTACTATCCTCAGGCGGCGGCTCAGAACTCACTGGCCCCACTAAAAAGGGTGCAGCCAATTCCCGATACTCGATTCTGAAGTCTTCTTCACGGCTTGCTTCTGACTCCCATTTTTTACCCTGTTGAGAAGCGGGAGTGCGCCCTCCGGGAAACGCACCCGACCGCAATCCAGAATGCACTATCGAAACAACTCGCCAGGAATAATGACCGGGCGGCATTTTTTTAAGTTCCAAATGAATGTCATTGACCTCAGTTTGGGAAATCAACTTACCATCCCTGCGCAAATCGACTCGGTACCCTCGAATTCCAGGGCTTCTCTCCCATCTGAGAACTGTGGGAACATTCGGATGGTAAAGTTCGATATGTCTTCCATCCACTGGGAACTTTAGTTTGAGGGGCTGGGGCATGACAGCCAGATTCCGTGCCTCACTCCACTGCCCTGCTCGTTTGGCTGGGTCGATACCCCGGATTTGATAGGTATAGGCTCCGGGTTCAAGCTCACCCTTCCACTCTGAGTCTGGGCTTGGTCCTGTAATGTATTTATTGAAAGGTTTTTTACCCTCCCTCTGAATCTGAATCTCATAGTCAACGGCCCCCTCCATCTCTTTCCACTGGATCTTAACCTTTTTTGCAAATACCAAAGGAGGACTCCACACCATCCAAACAAACTGGAAGACAGAAAAACCGAATAAAAAGAAAACCCAATGAGTCTTCACCCTCTACTGCACCTCCGGACTGAGAACCTGTGGAGGTTCAAGAATTTTTCCATATCCTAGGCTAAAACTCCTGAGCGGCATTTTATTTCCCAGGTGCTTTTGGGAGTCCACAGACTGAATAGTCCAAAGGAATTCGCCAGGACCCAATTCTTTGAGTGATAGGCGAGTCTGAGTGATCTGACGTTGGAAGGCTACCTTCCCCTGTACTCCAGACCCACTTGATG
>JANNCA010000305.1:0-5022 GCA_031386075.1 Oligoflexia bacterium | reverse complement strand
TTAAGAACCCACCCGCATCGAGTTTTGGATTTTAGGTGACGCCAGCTTTCATGATCGATACTGTAACCTTAGGAAAGGGAAGAAATGGGAGCGGTCCCGAATGGCTCCTTAAGGGATTCGTTGGGCACTTGATATTGATCTAAGAATTCGAGGAGATCTTTGGGTATGGGAGCTCGAAATTCAAGTGCTTTGCCCGTGCGAGGGTGAATGAACTGAATCCACTGAGCATGAAGGGCGTGTCTTGGGAGTAGGAGGCGCGCTTCTGCTTCTGGGGTGAGGTGTTTTCGCTCATAAAAGCGTAAAGCCTCGGATTCAGGCATTCCATAAAGCTTATCACCGACGATGGGATGCCCTACTGCATCGAGATGAACTCGAATTTGGTGTTGCCTTCCGGTTTTAGGGGCGCATTCGACCAGTGAGTAATTTCCAAAGACCCGGAGTCTTCTAAAAGTGGTGAGAGCAGGAAGTCCACCTTCACTTTCCGGGGCAGTGATCATCTTCAATTCAATCAGTGAATGAGTGGCTCGCTTGATGGCTAGATCAACGGCAAAGGTTTCCGGGCACTTTCCGTGGACAATGGCTAGATAACGTTTCTGGGTCGTTCGTTCGGCAAATTGTCGAGTGATGTGCGCGCATGTTTCTTTGTTTTTAGCTAGGACAAGGACCCCACTGGTTTCCTTATCAATGCGGTGCACGAGATAAAACTCTTTTTCTGCCTCCAAGGGCTCTCTGTGGCCTTGGGTCTTCAGATGGACGAGTAAAGTATTGAAGAAATAACGTCCGGCCGGATGAACGGGAAGGTTCGGAGGCTTGCTAATGACAAATAAGTCGTGGTCTTGAAAGAGGATCTCGTAGTCAAAACACACGTCGGGTTCTGGTTTTCTCTCCGTGAGCACGAGCACTTCGTCTCCCGGAATCAGCTGTGAACTGGGCTTCGGTTTTCCTACGGTGAGGTGGGGGCCCTGGATTCGTCTGACCGAAACGGAACCTTGACCAATGGCTCTTTTTAGCTGTTCACGGGATCTCTTTCGGTACCTCTCTTTTAAGAAGTGGTCGAGTCGAATTCCTTGCTGTGTTGGACCCACTCGATGGGTAACTAGATATTCGCTTGAGGTGAGGGTGCGGGTGACATTCATATAAAATAAAGCATCAGTAACGTTGTCGCATCAAAAAGATAATGACCTCTTTTGCACAAAGCTCACAATAACCCTGTTTGAGTTTCATATTATTGACCGTTTGGCGAGCCAATATTCCGCCTTCCGAAGTGGGATCATCCTCATCTGTATCATAAACAAGGAGAGCATCACTCATTTTTGCAAGGAGTGATTTTTGCGTTTCAAAATAGTGCTTTTCGAGTCTTTTCCAGAAGTCTGGAAAGACCTTGGCATAGATCACCGGGGTTTTGGGGTGGTCCAGGGACCAGACACCTACTTGAGAAATAATGTTTTGCCTAAAGCCTTCTTTTTCTCCAGAATCAGTAGGGGCATCAACGATTTTCTCGAATTCTGAAATCAATGTAAAATCGGGATCTTCAAGGCGTCCCGTCATCGAGTTTTTTATTTTCTCTTTTTTCAAGACGACTGAGATCTGTTGTACATATTTCTTGAGAAAGTCTTCCCATTGAGCTGAATCGTAGAGGCCAATCGAATCTCTGACTTCTCTGTCTATTTTTACCAGGTATTCGTTCCTGACGATGTGAATAAATTCGATGGCATCGTGAAACCCGTCCTTGACGTCTTGCTTCAGGAAGTCATATTCAGTGATTCTTTTGATGAACTCTTCCATTTCTCTCAGCACAGCCAAGGGCGATAGGCATGGAAATTCAGGATTTTGGGCTGCATCAAAAAGAACAGTTTTTAGTTCACGCGCCGAGGCCCCCATTCGACCCTCATAATAAGGAATATTAGAGTACTCTTCTCTGAGCTTGCGAAGAGAGGCTCGGAGGTGCTTCCGGTCTTCGGCGGAGATCGAGTTGGGCATCTCCCCCGAATCATAGAGTCTTGCTTTGTCGAGTGGAGTGAGGTTCGAAATCAACGTGCTCACATTGGGTGGGTAGTTAATGCTATTGGGTTTCTTGAGTCGAGTGAGGACGGCCCAAGCGGCAATTGACCAAGCGACGTGGGGCGTGACGTGTTTTTCTCCGGCAACTTGAGGCAATTGAGGAAAGTAAATTTCTTCTTCTTGGCTTATCGAGAGGAGGTAAGGAACACGAATGAGTTCAATTCGGGCTTTAAAGCTGGTAAAATCAGGGAATTCCTTAAAGGCGTCGAGTTGAACTTCGTTGGTTGAACCTAAGAAAACACTATCCAAATAGGCAATACTATTTCCGACGTTGACTGCTCCGGTTTCACAGGCACTGAGTAGGTACTTGAAGGAGTCTACAGGACGTTTTAAAAGGTCACTGAACTCGATGATGCCCCGGTTTCCGTCGACGAGATCACCCGTTAAAGAAAAGAGATTCAGGCTTTGCAGTGAAGCAGGAAGCGAACCTATACTTTTGTTATAGGTCAATTGATGGTACTGGGCATCCACGTGGAGTTGGGGTTCAATGGTGACCAGGCTCTTGCGGTAGCGGCGGGCGAGATACATTCGCTCGACCTGGATGTGCATGAGTATTTTTTTAAAATCTCCATTGTGAGCGATGAGGAGTGCATCATAGATCTGCTTACACCGATGGCATAAATCACCTCGGGTGAGATAAGTGGGAAGGTCGTTCCATATTTTTTGTGCTTTTTCTTTTCCTACTAATTTTTCAAGAAAATCGAGGCGTTGTTCTTGAGGAATAATCAAAAGCGGGTGGTCTCTCATGTCGCAGGGAATACGCGCAGCGATCTCCTCATCTGCGAGTTTTGCATAGCAAGACAGAGGCTCTTTGGGGGTAGGATAAGTATTAATTCCCATTCCGCCCTTGGTGTAACGTTCGATGGGGAAAATCCAATTAAACGAATAGAGCGATCCTTCAGGGAGCTTGGAATACCGCTCGAGTCCTCCCATGAGGGCATGAATCATCGAGCTTTTGGCGCTGCCATTGGGGCCGTGGAGCAAAATAAGCTTATTGTTCAGACCTTGTCGCGCAAAGGCCTTCAGAGTTCGGTAAATCTGATTTTGAACTCCCTCTTGGCCGACGAGCTTGGGTGCAATCCCGTCAATTGGAAAGTCAAATAAGTTAAACCGTCGAGAGTGCATGGTGAGGCTTGACGTGACTTCGTTGATCGGAAGGGGGGTCGTTCCGAAATGATCCATCATTTCGACTAGGTACTGGGCAGAACCTCTCACTTGCCGTTCTGGATACTCACCAAAAAGAACGAGGTATTCATCAAAACTCAGAATACGGCGATTGGAGTCAAATTCTTTTTTTACCGCTTGATCAATCAGCCCTATCACTTCTTGCCCTGATAGCAAACTTCGCCCCTGGTGATTCATTTTGCTTCCCTTCGTATCCCATTCAGCAGCCCCAAGAAAGTACCTCAGGTGAGATTAGCATAGTTCTCGAGTTTTGATTTTACCCTTTTGGGTGACCTCTCTTGTGACCTTTAGTTCTTGAGTGTTTTCTTTTTTTCTTTGAGTTCAGGTGGTTGACGGGAGGCTTTTCAAATTTTAACCGGGGGAAAGACGGGTCAACGAGGGGCTGAGTTTCTGAGTTCATCGTAGTGTGAGCTTGAATGTATTGGATCATGGCCTCGCGCGCTAGGACTCCGGTGCTGAGCTGAATTTGATTCGGTGATACTTGAGACATTGGCCAGGCTAAGTCATCACCGCCGGTAACCAGAAAGTCGATGGTCGCGAGGGAATAGATTTTTTTATTCTGGATGGGTTGTCCGTTACTGAGTGAAGCACTGATGAGACGGTTTGTTTTCCAGGCTTCATCTCTTCCACTTCCATTGAGGTTATCGGAAGGTGCTTGAATTTTGGGATCAATGAGCCTAAGTTTGAGCCCAGATACGGATGGAAATCCTCTCGATCCGCTTTCGGCGACCCGTAGGATGAGGAGAAGCTGTTGCCCGGTCACTTTTAGAATTGAAATGCTATTATCAAAAGGCATGGTGCGAAAAAGGGCTCCATAAGTAATGGGACCTTCTTCAAGGGAAGCGCGAATTCCTCCGGAATTGACGAGGGCGACGTCAGCTTGGGATGACCATCGAATCGAGTCTGCGAAGAGGTTGCCTAATGGGGACTCAGCCATGCGAATGGCTTCAATCGGACGTGCTGCATGACCGATGACTCGGTTTTTTTCAGCTTCAGATTTTTTGAGAACGGGTTTTAAAAGGGATTGGATTTTTGAGTCGGGCTGTACGGTTTCGCCATGAAATTTGACAGGAACCAAGTCTCCCCGCCCCAATTTAGGGGCAGGGCGATCCCCATTACAATCATTTTGATTTTGAAAGACCTGTGAACAGACAGGAACGGGTCCCTCAATTCGGGTCTGGTCAGTGAGTAATTTCTTGTGCGTCCAATCAAAGGTTAAATAAATGACGTTGAGATAGCGGCCAAAGGCTCCACCCTGGATCACCGGAACCCCGGCAATCCAATGATGGATCACTTGATGGGTGTGCCCTGAGACAACGGCATCAATGGTATCTGCTGGTAAAGACTGAAGGAGCTGAACAAGTTCGTCGTGGTCGCCACATTCACCTTGCGGATCGGATGGTTTTCGGATGAGGCGGCCGGGTGAGGTATGCCCCGGTGAACACTTTGTCCCTACGTGAGCTGTGAGAAGAATAATTCTCGCCCCTTTTTTGCGGAGTATTTGGGATTCGCGCAGCGCCGCTTCTTTCAAGTCTTGAAACCGCAGTGTTTTCACGTTTTCAGATCGAGTCGTGGTAGGGGTATCTAAAGTAGAGAGGCCAATGATGCCTACTTTAAGATTTCCAGCAGTGAGGATTTTGTGAGCATAAGTATTCGGAAATGAGGCAGGTGCGCCGGTGACTTGGTCTTGAATATTTGCAGCTAAGTAGGGGTATTGAGCCTCTGTCATTCGAGATTGAAGTGCTGGAAGTCCAAAGTCGAATTCATGGTTGCCAA
>JANNCA010000075.1:0-16240 GCA_031386075.1 Oligoflexia bacterium | reverse complement strand
GTGGGTTATTTTTTCTCCATTCTTTTTTCCAATGACAATTTGATATAATAAATCGCCATGATTATAAAAAGAATTGTCCATTGCCGCTGCTATTAAATCTCCTGTTAGGTCGGTTCGATTCCTGAATTGATTCGCTCTGTTGAGTGAATCAATTCAGGTGAAAATCTTACCTGATTCTTCAATGCGATTCTATAAACTGTTACTTGCTGTTGCTTCGCGAAGAGTTTGTCCGTTTCGATTTCTTATATGGATATTGGCTCCGAGTTGAGCAAGTAGTTGGGTATTTTTTGCATGAGAACCCCTGGCTGCATAATAAAGTGGGGTTTTACCAAATTCATCATTAACGTTTATTTCAGCTCTGTTTTTAATTAAAAATTTAACTATTCTTTGACGATCCTGTTGTGATAATGAGTGAAATTCATCGTTCACGAATGCCATATGAAGCGGAGTTTGACCTTAGGCATCCATGCTATTTACGTTGGCTCCAGCATCAATCAGTGCTTGGGGTATTTCTGGATGACCCTGTTTAACTACCGAATGGAGTGGCGTTTCGCCGTCTTTATTGGTGGCATTTACGTTTGCGCCAGAATTGAGTAGTCTCACAACTTGAGGTAAATTCCCTTCCTCTACAGAATCGTGAATAGGGTCTGCAAAAACAGGACTTCCGATCACCAATATCAAACCAGCTAAAATAGTCTTTTTCATAACTCACCCTACTTCTTTATGTTTGTACAAAGCACCAAGTATGCCAATGATAGTGTCTAATGTTAAATTAATAATATATAAAATATTTTTAAAGTAGTGTCGAATCATTTTTCGGTCGATAATTCTGGTAACGGGTGTGTCCAATTCTAACCAAGCTCTCGATTTCTATGGAGAACGGGAGTCGGACGATTTTTCTCAATTTGATACCCTTATCGTGAGTTTCTGTTTAATCTGTCGTCTGATAAATGAGAAAATTTAGATTTGATGATTTGGATAGAAATATCAGGTCCCGATTCAGAACTTCTATTCCAATTTGCCTCGAGTTGAAATGGAATCGCCCAAGCATTCTTAACTGTTCTGGATAGAAAAAAGACACAAGCGTTAGACTCTCGAGCAAAAAGCTGGAGAGCTTTGATTATTTTTGTTTCTTCAATTGTTCCTGGGAGTACAACGCAGTCAAAGAGTTTGCTTTTTAGGGCTTTTCGAAGAGTCTGAAAAAGCTTTTCTCCCGTTTCTGCAATGAGAATTCGATCTAACTCAATTCCTCGCTGCTGGATTGCAGTAGGAAGGATCGTAAGTGCAGTCTCCGCCCAGAATGTCGAAAGACTGGGATTTTGTTTTAGAAATCTCAGAAGCCATTCAGTCCTTGCGGTGCCCGTGACTTCACAAATCACGCCGCGGGGGATGCCCCCCGGTACGGTGTCACAGAGAAGGAACTCTACGGGTTGAAGGTTTCCTTGAAATTGAGCTAGTTTTTCTCGGATTTCGGACAGTTTGGATATTTTTAGATCAATCGATTGCACGGCTCTGGCTGATCCTCTTAATGGCACCGGCGAATGACGCCGGCGACAATGCCTTCGATCTGGAAGGATTGATGTGGATAGACGAGGATGGGTTGGAAGGCGGGATTTGCTGGATGAAGTTCAATCCATCCTTTTTTAGGATAGAAGCGTTTGACAGTCACCGATTCATTCACTAAAGCGACGACCATTTGTCCTCGTTCGGCAGATTTTTGTTTTTTGACGATGATATGGTCTCCGTGGAGAATGCCGTCCTCAATCATTGAGCTTCCCGTGACTTCGAGTACAAAGTGTTCGCCTCGTTTGATGAGAGAGGAGGGGACATCAATGTGATCTTGTGTTTCAATGATTTCAATCGGTTTGCCTGCAGCGACTCGACCTAGAAGTGGAAGGGTGACGGCAGTCTTAAAAGGAGGAGTTTCTGTGGTTTTAGGCTGAGATTTTTCTTCAAGGGGTCTGACAGAGAGACCTCTTCTTGCATTCGGTACACCTTCTAAAAGCCCTTGGTTTCGTAAGCGGATGAGATATTTTTGTACCGTCCCGAGTGAGCGATAGCCAAAGTGAGTGGCGATTTCTGACTGAGAAGGTGCGAACCCCTGTTTTGCTTGAAAACGAGTGATGAAGTCTAGAAATGCTTTTTGATGAGGTGTGAGAGGCATTGTCTGACTATAGGCGTATGTTTAGCGTAAGTCGAGTGGCTTTTTTTGGGAAAGCCCTGGCCCTAGAAGACCTCACTCAAAAATAGGGGTCTTGGCAGTAGTCACTTAGAATCAGCTATGGTAATTGCTTTGTTAATTTCTTGGGGTGGGTAATTCAAATCATTGGAGACTTTTATGTGGGTTCAGTGTGGTTACAGAAAAGGTGCCTTCCTAGGGATCGTGTGCTTCCATGCAAACATTAATTTCATAAAGCAGGTTATGAAATTTAATGAATCATCTAATGAATCATCTATGGATGCGAGAGTCGACCCCATCCAGTAAGTGATCCGAATTGCAAAAAGAGAGTTCCCTCTAAAATAGGGAACTCGAAGCAATATTATCAGGCACAGGGGTTTGCGTTGAGACTTTTCAGAAAGCGGCTCACCCCAATTGTGGGAGAATTATGAGTTATGTTTCGGGCCTTAAGGCGATCGGTATTTTAGGGACCTTTCTGAGTTCCAGTTTGGCATTTTCTTTTTGCGAAGGTTTAAAAGGGGAGTCTCATTCGTTTTGCCTTGCGCTTAAGGCGATAAAGAATGAACAGCCTTGTGATTCACTTTCATCAGATAGAATCAGTAGTCAAACTTGTTTGGCGCTCAATGATTTTGTTCATGGCTCTGATTGCAATTCTTCTGAATTGTTGAGGGAGCCTTTAGGGGAATTCAATCACGAATCGATTTGCTTGAAAATCTACGCTGGTCTTTCAGGAGAAAAATGCGATGCGCCTGTCTTGCCTCTTATTTTGAGTCCATTCACTGGATCACCCAGAAAAACTAACATGAGTGTAGCTCCTACCACAGAAGAGTTAGTAAAGTTTTGCAAATTCGGTCATTATATCGCTCTAAATCATCAGTTCGTTCATAAAAGAAGACTCAAATTTCAGCTCGCCATGCAGATTCAGGAAAAACTTAAAGGCTTTTCTGACGAATTTTCTGATTCTATTCAAAAAATCGGATTGAATATTTATCCAAAAATTCATGACCTAGCGAGGCAAAGCGTTTCAGTTTCCCAACTGGTTCACTATCTTGTTGAACTGAAACGGACATTGTATTTTAACCGAGATGATTTAGTTCGACTGGCTCAAAGCAAAAAGAAGAGTATTTATATTTCTCAGGGCACCTGTTTTCATCAAAGTTGCCTTCCGAGTTCGATTCAAGTCACTCCTCAAGGGCAAGTAATTGTGAGTCTGAAAAGTATTCAGATAGGTCGCCATCACGTTAACTTGGATCCTATTGGAAAAGGGACATTCAAAGAAGCGACTATTGCTTTTGATTTTGATTCCGGCGAACTGTTCGCGCGGATGTCGATACCCAGTCAAAACGAAGATGTCGAGAAAACACTACAGCAAGCAAGGGCTGAAAAAGAGATGCAAAATAGCTGGGATTATTTTCTAGGCCTTCCATCTATTTTCTTTGTAGGGGTAAATTCACCTGTTGACTCGATTTTTGAAACCGGCCTCCCTTTGGGTCTTCAAGAGGTGGTAATGATCGATCATTATTATCCCTATAATTTGAAAGAATTTATTTCTCAAGTCCTAAATAATAAAGGGGTACATTCAATCGAGGGCCATTCCAAATCTGAAATTAAAATGAATTTGATGATATCCCTTCTCAGGCAATTAGGAAATATTCATAGAATGGGTGTTCATCACCGTGATATCAAGCCGCAAAATATTTTAGTCGATTTTGATAATGAGGGTTTGCCATTTGCTCGAATTGCGGATGCAGGAGGAGCATTTAATACTCTTTCCGTGAATCCCATTGAGGTCCAAGAGAAAGAACACGAGCAGGTCGGTTCTCCACTTTATCTGTCCCCAGAATATGCTCGAGCAAATCGAGAAGCGCTTCTATTCGAAAATTATAATTTGAAGACGGACGTGTGGGCGATGGGTTTGACCTTTTGGAACCTACTGACGGGTCTAAGTCCCCGGACCCCCAGTCACGTTTTTCAGTTGATTTTCCTTCTTGCAGGAATTCATAACTATGAGGATCTTGCTACTCACCTGGGGTTGGACTGGCGAGCTACGAAAAGGCCAGTGCGTGGCACCTTAGAATATGCGATCTATAGAATGCTAGATCCCTCAATGACCCCAGGGCATCGCGCTAGCGCAAAACAAGCGTTATTGTTTGCAAGAGAAGCGCAGTCGGTCCACAATCACAAAATAAATCCAGCTTTTCGCTTTAGGGTAAATATTAAGGTAAATACTATTAAGGTAAATACTCATGACGCTTTCTGATCTTTCTATCAAAAAACCTGTCTTCGCATGGATGTTGATGTTGGGCTTGTTAGTGTTCGGGGCCGTTTCTTATTTTTCTATGGGAATTAGCCAGCTCCCCGATGTCGATTTCCCTGTGGTGACAGTGCAAGTGTCATGGGCTGGGGCGTCTCCAGACGTGATGGAGTCGGCGATTGCGGATATTATAGAAGACGCTGTGATGAGTGTCGACGGAATCCAACTCGTGCAATCGACTTCCCAACAGGGAATGACTCAAATTACGATTCAGTTTAGTTTGAGCCAAGACATTAATGTCGCCCTGCAACAGATTCAAACTAAGATTTCTCAAGCCCAGAGGAACCTACCTCAGACCATTGACCCTCCTGTCATCACGAAGACGAACCCAGCAGATCAGCCTATCATGTGGACCGCTGTCTATAGTGAGGGCGGTAGTTTGCGGGATTTGGCGCTCTTTGTCAGGGATCATTTGAAGGACACCATCACGACTATCAGTGGGGTAGGGGATGTCACCAAGGCAGGCTACGTAGAGCCCCAGATGCGGGTCTGGCTCAATACCGGTAAAATGAGACGTCGTGAAATTACGGTTCAAGATATCATTGATGCAATCAATAGCGGTCATCAACTCGCTCCGACGGGTTACCAGGACTATGGCAATCAGGAGACCTACGTCCGAGTTCACTCTGAATTCAAAGATGCTCGGGGTTGCAATGACCTCATCATTCCCACTCGAAAAGGTTCGCCAGTTTGGACCAATATTCGGGTCGGAGACGTGGCGCTTTGTGTTGAGGGGACGGATGAGGTCCGTAGAATGTCTCGTTACAACGGGATCCAGCCGACGATTGGGCTAGGAATTATTAAGCAGCGAGGCACGAATGCAGTCGCAATCGGCGATGCAGTCCGAGAGAAACTGAAAAAGCTTAAGGAAATTCTCCCATCTGGGATGAGCATGGGAGTAGTTACCGATACGACCCTCTTTATTAAGGAGTCGATTCGAGAACTTCTATTTACATTAAGCCTTGCAGTCATTTTGACAGCGATCGTTTGTTATCTTTTCTTAGGGAATCTCAGTTCAGCCTTCAACGTCGTCTTAGCGATTCCAGTCTCCCTGATCGGATCCTTTATTGTTCTCAATGCCCTTGGCTTTACAATTAATACCTTCACTTTGATGGGGCTCTCGCTTTCGATCGGTATCGTCGTGGACGACGCAATCATGGTGCTCGAAAATATCACCCGGCACTACGAAATGGGTAAGAGTCGGGTTCATGCCGCGATCGTCGGGGCTCGCGAGATTACGAGCCCTGCTACAGCGGCTTCTCTCGCTATTTTGGCGATCTTTGTACCTATCGTTTTTATGAAGGGAATCATAGGTAAGTTTTTTTACCAATTTGGAGTCACCCTATCGATTGCCGTCATGATCTCGCTTTTGGAGGCCCTGACGTTGGCGCCCATGCGATGTTCTCAGTTTCTTCAGGTCGGCGGTGGGAATTTTGCAACCCGCCAGGTCAGTCGCTGGATGGACAGCCTGACTCGGAACTACGGGAGATGGCTTTCTCGCTGCTTAAATTGGCGTTGGACGGTGATCTGCAGTGCGACTGTTCTTTTTGCAGTTTCTTTGATGACGGCAGGTTCCTTGCGCAAGGAGTTTTTGCCAGCTCAAGATCAAAGTCGGTTCTTAGTGACACTCTACACGAAAATGGGATCTTCTCTTGCGTTCACGGATAGCGTTTTTCATCAGGCTGAGAAACTTTATAAGTCCCGGCCTGAAGTTGCGAATTACTATGTCGCTGTGGGAGGGATGGGAGGCGGGTTAGTGAATCAAGGAATTTCATTTATTACCTTGAAGAATCCGACTGAACGGCCAACAGTAGAGCCTTTTACAGGCCGTCCGACTCAGCAGAAGTTTATGGGTTTTCTTCGAGGGCAACTCGCCAAGATCTCTGGAGTCGATCGGGTGTCCATTTTGGATCTTTCTTTGACAGGCTTTAGCGCTCAGAGAGGGTACCCCATTGAATTTGTTTTGCAGGGACCTGACTGGAAAAAAATAGCTGAGCTTTCTATCGAAATGCGGAAGCGCCTCATGGCTTCAGGCTATATGGCAGATGTCGATAGCGATTATAATCCGAATATGCCCGAAATTGAGATTTATCCTGACAGAATCAAGGCAGGAGGTCGTGCGGTCTCAGTGACCACTATTGCCAACAGCGTTGGTGCCATGGTGGGCGGGGTGAAGCTGTTGCCGAACAAATACACCGACTCTGCTGGGCATCGTGATGATATTCAGGTGAAGCTAGTGCCTGAGGAGAATCAAAGGCCCTCTGATATTAATAAAATTTGGGTTAGAAATATCGCTGGAGAAATTCTCCCGCTCTCTCAAGTCATTAAAATGGAGAAGTCGAGCACATTGCTGACTATTACCCGCTATAATCGGGAGAGAGGCATCAGCATCTATGGCAATTTCTCCCCGGGTAAGTCCCAGTCTGATGTAATCGATTTTATTAAGAAAACAGCTCAAGATTTTTTGCCTGAAGGTTATCACGTGACTCTCTCGGGAAACTCTCAGGCTTTCAGCGAATCTTTTCAAAGTTTACTGGTAGCCCTCGTTTTAGGTGTTTTTGTCGCCTATATTGTTTTAGCGAGTCAGTTTAATAGTTTTTTACAACCGGTAGTGATCTTGCTCGCTCTGCCCTTTAGTTTGACCGGAGCGCTTTGGGCGATGCGATTGACGGATACTTCATTGAATATTTACAGCGTAATTGGAATTCTTTTGCTTATGGGGATTGTAAAGAAAAATTCAATTTTACTAGTAGAATTTACCAATCATAAGCGAGAAGAAGGCCTGGTCGTGAACCAAGCTCTGATTCAAGCTTGTCCCGTTCGCCTTCGACCCATACTCATGACTTCGATTGCCACTATCGCAGGAGCTATTCCTGAGGCTTTTGCGTTCGGTCCCGGGGCAGAGGTGATTCGTCCGATGGCGATCGCTGTTATTGGCGGGGTCTTAGTTTCGACTTTTTTAACGCTCTTTGTTGTTCCCTGCGCCTATAGTTTAACAAGTAATTTAGAGAATAAAAAGCATCGCCATGAACTCGCCAAAGCGATGAAGGTATTGCAACAAGCGGAAATTTTGGTTTAGGAATAAAGTAAAAACTCCTTTCTGCTTTGATTCCAGGTCGATTCATCGAATGTTAGAATTTTCTCAAAATCTTCCGGCTTTGCCGAGGGATCGTCTACCCATTCACGTAGTTTCGGACCTCCGTTGATGAGGTCGATCGCCAGTCGATCCTTTTCATATTCATAGTGGAAGTCACGCCAAAGGGAATAATCCGGCTTCAGTGTTCGAATTGCCTTCAGACAGAGGGCAATGAGTCGGTAGGGTTTGAAGAGTTCATGGTGATAACTGGGGTCGTCCACATGAATTTGAAATCCCGAACAAATTTTCCCGGTGTGCTTTTGAAAAGTGGGCTGAAAGGAGCAGGGGCGAAGGAGGCAGCCTTTGAGCCATTCTGGAGCGAGGCGGGTCATGGTTTGAAGCAGGGTGAGTCCATCGAGATCGGGAGCCCCCATCATTTCTAGTGGATGGGTGGTCCCCCGCGCTTCGCTCAGGTGGGTACCTTCGAGCAGTACAGTGCCAGGATAACAGCGAGTCATGCTCAAAGTGGCGGCATTAGGGCTGGGATTCACCCAGGGTCTTTCCAGAAGTGGCCATCCAAAGCCAGGTCCCTGATTCATAGCGTACCCCTCCATGGGGACGACTTTGAGTTCCACCTGAATTTTTTTATTTTTGACAAACCATCGGGCGGCTTCCCCGAGCGTCAGACCATGGCGCATTGGGAACTCTGCGGCTCCAACAAAGCTCGTCCAAAGAGGAGTTTCGAGTCGAGTTCCCTCTGAGGGCCGACCGGCAGGATTCGGTCGATCCAGAATCCAGATAGATTTTCCGTACTGGGAACAGGCTTCTAGCGCATAAAGAAGAGTCGTCAGAAAGGTGTAGACTCGGGTTCCGATATCTTGAATGTCGACGATCAAGACATCGAAGTGATCCATCATTTTTGGGGTGGGCTTTCGGACTTCACCATAAAGGCTAAATACGGGAATCTGGTAGACGGGATCGAGATAATCTTCAGATTCGACCATATTGTCCTGTTTTTCCCCTCGCATCCCATGTTGTGGTCCAAATCCAGCACAAAGCTTGAGCTTTGAAACCTGAATCAAAGCGTCGATGCTGGACAGAAGGTTTCCCTTTGGATCGATCGTCAGGGACGCGGGATGAGCGAGCAGCGCAAGTCTCTTCCCTGCCAGTGGGCGAATGAGTTTGGAGTCAGCGAGTAGTACATCTATTCCCAGTTTCATTTGTTTCTCCAAGCATTAAATGATCACTTCATTTCTAAAATAAAACTATCCCTCAGGTGAAAGTCTGGAGTCTGACCTAGGTGGGTGAGAGCCCAATAGGATTTAGATTGATTCTGAGTTCCGATGACGGCAGTGAGTCCTAAGCAAAGGGGCGTGTCCTTCTGAGATAAGAAAGGGGATAGCTCGAGGATGATTTGATCTCGCCGAAAAAATTCTGAGTTCTCTAAGTTTTCTGAACGTGCCTGGGGCACAGTCATTTCTTCAGTTTGGCCCTTGCGATAGGACTCAAAGCGATAAAGATTCCAATCCCCACTGGGAGAAAAGTTGAGTTCCCAATATCTGGGTTCGTTTTCCCAGGTGAGAAAAGCTTCGTAGCAGGTGCTTTCCCAAAGTTGATGAAGGCGAGCGGGGTTGGGCTTCAATGGAGGAAAGACAATGGCGCTGAGCTCTCCCCTGCATTGGTATTCGATTGATAAGCGGCTTTTTTGGAGCGAGACGATGACCTCGAGTTCGAGTCCGTGAGCGGGCTTAGTCGGATGAGCGGAGGAACTTGGATTGGCGCCAAAGGGAAGGAGTTTCAGTCTCTGAGTTTTCATGAATCGTGTTGATTCTTTTCGTTTGCAAGAAGGGGGAGGGCAAGGCGCGGGAGTGCTTGACCAAATGCTTTCATGACATAAAGATGAAGTGCCGCTTGAGTGTATTTATAAATGAACCATGGAAGTGAAGGTACATAATCGTGAATGGCCGCGATCAAATACCTACGGTTGAGTACGACCCTAAATTCTAGCCGCCCTTGATTGTTTTCAGCCACGAGCCGGCCTTGAGTAATGTAAAGCAATTGTCGATCCGGATCGCTCCGGTCTGAGCTGAGTTGCAGTTGTAGCATGACCCAAGCCTTTCTAAAAATTGAGAAGTTGACCCGGTTTTCCTCCCGGGTGACTTTGATCATGGAGCTAAAGAAGCGAGGAAGCCATTGGGCGAATTGATTTTTAGCCCATTCGGCATCTTTCCCTGGGGGTAAAGGAAGTCTCTGGACTGAGCGAACAGTTCTTCTTTTGGGTTGAAAGTGAAAGATGGACCGTCCAGGAAGAAGTGTGAGGCTTGTCGTTTTAATGATTTCAGAATACTTTCTTTTGGTAGAATTCGGAAAAAATAAATTAGAATCGCGAGCAATCATGGCGTGCTCAAGAGATTCGATCAGGGGGTAAACGAGATTCTTAGGGCTTTGGGTGATTAATCTCACCCAGAGACGGGAAAGGGTGGGGGTGAAAAAAGGAACAGTCAGAAAATAGCGTTTTATCGACTTTTTTCCAGTATTTTCGATCTCCCTGGCTCTCATCTCCTTTGCGGTGTCCCTCATCATGTTGAGATAAGTGATGGGCTCGCATCCCGCTAAGTCATAGACGCGACCGAGGTGCTTGAGGTCGAGAGCCGAGGTGACGATTGCGGTCAGGACCGTAGGTAGATCTACCGGAGTAGTGAGGTTCTGTGTCCAACGAGGACAAATCATGATGGGAAGGCGTTGTACTAGTTTTAGTAAAATTTGGAATGAAGACCCTCCTTCACCTAGGATCAGCGCTGCTCTGAAAATAGTGAGGGGGAGGTGATACTGCCCAAATGTTTCTTCCATTTCAAGTCGACTTTGTAAGTGTAGTGACAAGGGTAGAGACTTCGGAATGAGGCCTCCGAGATAGATCAGATGCTGGATTTGAAGTTTTTGAATCGATCTTGCGAAATTATCCGCAAGAAGTAAATCGTAGTCTGCGAAGCACCCTTGATCGAGGTGCGCTGTGGGTACCATCGAATGGACTAAATAGAGAGCGAGGTCTGCCTGAGGAGGGAGCGCTTTTTCAAGAGATTTAAGTGAAAAAAGCTCACATACTTTCCACGTGACTCTGGGATCATCCGATTTTTGGTGGCTTCTCGAAAGCGCAGTGATCTCTGAATGGGGATATTTTTCGAGTAATTTTGGAATGATGGCTTTACCGATATATCCGCTCGCCCCTGCAATGATTATTTTTATAGGCCTAGTCTCCATGAGAGGATTTCTGAGAGAGTTCAGCAACAATTTTTTCAGAAACTTCCCAGAGGCGTCTAGCCAATTCAGGATCATCTGCATCGGAGCGACTCTTTGCGATATTGCAGTCAGCAAAGTACTGACCCGATATCCCTTTCGCTAGGGGATGAACTGCGACATAGACTTCGGTCGCCGCACCTTGCATAGGTGTTTTGAGTACTAAGGGGCCCAAAGTTTGAAAGAGGGTTCGAGCAACCGGATTCAGATGACGACCCAGATTCGTGATGATGACTCCGGGATGAACCGCGTTTGAGGTTTTTCCGGTACCTGCCAATCTTCGAGCCAGTTCCTTACTGAAAAGTAAATTTGCCATTTTTGATTGCCCGTAAGCTGTCCAATCCCGATAGTTTTTTTCACCTGAGAGGTGATCAAAAAGAATCCCCTCTTTTGGAGCCATTTTATGAGCCGAACTACTCAGCATCACAATCCGGCCGTCCCCTTGGACCTGTTCTAAGAGGCCTGTGACAAGGATAAAATGACCGATGTGGTTTGTAAAGAACTGAAGCTCGATGTCAAAGACTTGTTCCAACTTGGGGAGTGCCATAATGCCTGCATTGCAGATCAAGGCATCGAGCTTGACGCCTAATTTTTTGACGGCAGCCACACAATTCTGAACACTTACGGGATCGGAGAGTTCGCATTCGAAAGGAAGAGGGGTTCGACCGCTCCCTTCGTGTGAGGCGCTGTGGCAGGCTTTTTTTGCTTTCTCGAGAGTCCGGGCGGTTCCAAAAACTTGAGCGCCTCTCAGGGTGAGGACTCGAAGGGCTTCGTACCCGAGTCCTGAGTTGCAGCCAGTGATCAAAATCGTTTTGCCCTGGAGAGAAAGGCCCTCAGTCACCTCTTCTGCTGTGGATCCATATCCAAAATTGTTTTTGCCTTTGGGTTTGAAAACTTCTAGTAACGACATGGAATACCCCTTTTCAATTGAGATTTGATTTTAAAGCACCTCGGGTGAGTCGAACAATCTGAGTGACGAGTTCTATTGTATCGACCGGTTTGGCTAGGTGAGACTGAAATCCGGCAGCTAAGGCCTTTTCGACGTCTTTGGCAGTGACATAGGCCGTGAGTGCCAAGGCAGGGAGCTGGGCTTCCTTGGGCCCTAGGGCTCTGATTTTTTTTATCAGGCTATACCCATCTTCTCCTGGCATGGCGATGTCACTGATGATGATCTGAGGTTGAAAGCTTGGAAAGATCTCTAAAGCTTCCTTTGCCGAAGAGGACGTCCATAACTGAGCGCCGAAGGTTCGTAAGGTCACTGCAAGTGCTTCGAGGGTGTTGATATCATCGTCGACCAGAAGAATTCGGACCCCATTCAAGTTGACTTTAATTTCATCTGATTCTTGAGTCTCCTGGGTCTGAGGAGGTTTATTCTTTTCGGATTTTTTAATAGGAGAGGCTAGAGTCAGATCGATCAGGAGGGGGATCCGAATCGTGATTGTGGTTCCTTTGCCCTCTCCCAGGCTTTCAGCTTGGACGGTTCCGCCGTGCAATTCTGCTAAATTGCGAACGAGTGCAAGTCCAAGTCCGAGACCTCCATGCATTCGAGTACTGGAGCTGTCAGCCTGAGTAAAGCGGTTAAAGAGTTGTGGAAGAAACTGAGGGTTCATTCCTTTACCTTCATCTCTCACCTGGATGGTTGCGTATGCCGTGGTGCCTAGTTGCGTTCGCGTGAGTTCAATCTCAATTTTTTGGCCTTGAGATGAGAATTTAATCGAATTTGTAATAAGATTCCAAATCATTTGCTGGAGACGAAACGGGTCAGCATTCACTTGGAGGAAAGGAGTATTTATTTTGGTCTGGATCTGGATAGATTTTTTATCTGCAGTTGGGCGGATTGAATCTATCGTAGTGTGAATGATGTCAGCTGGATTTAAGGGTTCTTTATCAAGAGGAAGTTTATCCATGATGATACGAGATACGTCCAGAAGATCATTGATCAGTTGATTCTGTGACTTCGCGCTATTTTCAATCATTTCCATTCCCTTTTTTGTCTTTTCTGGATCGAGCTTGCCCATGCGGATCATCTGGGTCCAGGACAGAATGGCGGTCAGTGGGGTTCTCAGTTCGTGAGAGAGGGTCGCTAAAAATACGTCTTTTGCAATATTGCCTTTCTCAGCTTCTTGTCGGGCCTTTTTTTCCTTGAGAAGGAGTTCAGTATATTCTTGTTCATATTTTTTCCGCTCAATGACTCGACCTAGCTGGGGGCTAATATGGTTGATAATATCGACGAGTTGCTTGTCGGGCTCTCCCGGTTGAGTCGAAAAAAACTCCAGTACTGCTAGAACGATCTGGTTGGCCATGATGGGAAATGCATGAGCGGCTCTGAGGTGACTGACTTCCGATGGATTCAGCGTAGATAGGAAAGGGTCTTTCGAAAAGACTGGGATCCAGCCCATTTGACGCTGAGCGATCACAGAACCTAGAAATCCTATTTCTCCCTTTTGAATTGAAATGGAAGCCTTTTCAATTTTCTCTTTAAAATCAAAATATTTTTTTGGATCGTCGAAGTGCCAGATCCGTGTTGGAACAAACTCGACACCCAGATCAGGGTCCGTGGCAGTGCTCAATGGGTTGCGTAGGTAAGCATGTCCTACTGGCCATCCTGAGTGTGTGCAGATTTGGTCAATAAAAACCTGGAGCGCCTCTTCTATGGTTTTTGCTTGATTGGAAGCAGATGCCAGTGTTTCAAAGAGCCTGAAATTGGTGGACTGGATGGCTAATTCAGACTCGATCGCTCTTTTCTCGGTGATGTCTTCTAGGCTGATCAGAATAGCGATAGGAGCTTCGTCTTCAGAATCATCCTGAGGAGTTTGAGGTGTCCAAATAATTCTTTGACCCGAGAGTAGGAGGGTGCGTTGCTTTTCTTGGGGCGTAAAGTATTGGAATTCAAAGTTTCTCAGCTCAGCCTGTCCGTCTAGTATTTTCTTCATCCGTTGGGCTAGGGAGGTCGCGTGAGGACGATCCAATTGAAGAATTTCTAAAAAATTTTGGCCAACCACTTTTTTTGAAAGCTGGAAATGTTGATAAAACGCAGCATTTGCAGATTGAATTTTTAGATCTTGATGGAGAACGAGGAGCGGAAGTTGGACATTTTCGGCTACCGTCTGCGTATAGCGAAGGGCTAGGTCAGTCGTTTTTAGTTTGAGTTTCAGCTCTCCAATATCGATGAGAGCAATGACAGCTCCATCAATTCTTTTTTCTGTTGTTTTGTAGGGCTTGACTTGAATGCGAATCCATTTTTCAGTTCGATCTTGAACTTCGACTTCTCGAGTGTTCCCTAATTCGATCACTTCAGAAGTGAGTGAATCCAGATCTAAGTCAAAATTAGGTCGAATGTCTCCAATGGGACGCCCTAAGTCACTTGGGATGAGGTTGAGGGTTTTTCCAGCTTTTGGTGTAAATTGGCGAATTCTTCGGTTAATATCTAACATAATGATCGGAATATCTGTACTGGAAAGTATATTGTTTAAGTCATTATTTGATCTGGCTATTTCGAGATTCCGATTTTGGAGCTCGTCATTGACAGTGCTCAGTTCCTCGTTGGTGCTTTGGAGTTCTTCTTTTGCGGTTTCGAGTTCTTCGTTAGAACTTTGGAGTTCTTCGTTAGAGCTTTGAAGTTCCTCATTAGAGCTTTGGAGTTCTTCGTTGGCGGCAGTCAATTCTTCTTGGGACGTTTCATATTCTTCGGCGAGTATGTCCTGATATTCAAAGGCTTCCTTGAGTTCGAGCTGGAGTTTGGATTTTTTTCTTTCTAGATCGTCAAGTTTTTCTAGGAGAAGAAGTGAATTTTTTGGGTGGCTTAATTTTTTACCTTTGGATTTTGAGTTCTTAGATTTTGGGATACTTGATTGCAGTTCTAAAAGGGAGGTTCGATCCTCAAAAATAACCAACCATTGGCGTTCATGGATCGGAGAACGGAGATTGATTGGAACCATCTCGAGATTGACAGTTAAGGTTTGATGTCCATAATCGAATGTCAAGCCTTCTTTTCGTTTTGAGGTGCCACTCTTTTTTGCAGCTAAAAAGTTCATTTGGAGGCTGGCTAATAATTCAGGGCGTGCCATTTTTAATAAATGAGAACTAGGGGTCCCCGGGCGGGGCTCCAGGTAGGGAGTAACCTGTCCTCGAAACTGAATAATATTCATATCTTCGTTGATGATAACGCCGGGAGGAGCATATTTATCTAGCAAAATTTGATCAACTTTTTTATCAAGATCTTGCCGTGTCTGGGGTATAAGCGGAGCTGAAAAAGGCAAGCTTGATTTCTCGGGAATGTAAGGCGTCAGAGGAATTTTAAAAAGGATGTTTTTAGAGTTATTTTTTTTAACATAGATTCTGTGTGTTCTGTCAGCTAGAGCAAATAAAGATGAAAATTCACTCAGACTCTCGGCACGTCCGAGCCACAGAATCCCTCCTGAATTGAGAGCATAGTGAAAGATGGGAAGTATTCGTTTTTGAAGCTGACTATTGAAGTAGATGAGGAGGTTTCTGCAAGTGATCAAATCAATTTTTGCAAAAGGGGGAGAAGTTGCAATATCATGTCTAGAGAAGAGGCAGCAGTTACGAATGCTTTTGCTAATTTTATAGGAGCCATTCTCTGTGGGACTAAAAAAGCGTTTGAGTTGTGTTTTGGATAAGTCTCTGAGACTGCCTTCTGAGTATATGCCAGTTCGAGCTTTTTGAATTGATTTTTCGCTAATATCGGTAGCAAAAATTTGAATCGAACTTTCATTTCCTGCATCTCCAAGGGCCTCAAAAAAACAAATTGCAAGGGAATAAGCTTCCTCGCCAGTCGAACATCCGATCACCCAAATTCGGATTGGACCTTCTGCTGGTTTCTTAGCAATTATTTTAGGCAAAAACCGCTCTTTTAATACCTTATAGGACTCAGGATTACGAAAAAAGCTGGTTACATGAATGAGGATATCAGAAAAGAGATTCTTCAATTCTTCAGGATGTTTCTGAATGAAATTCACATAGCTTTCAATGGATTCGACTCGATTCACCAGGATGCGGCGTTGAATTCGACGGTGGAGGGTAGACAATTTGTAGTCTGAGAAATCGACTTGGGTGGATTTTCTCAGGAGGTATAAAATTTTTCTTACGGGATCATTGAGGGTCTTAAAAATCTGTGCTTGTGAAGTATCTTGGGGGGTTTTTTTTGATGCCTCTCCAGTTTCGACATAGGGATGGTGAGCGATTCGTGTGAGTTCTGTGGCGAGTTCAGACGGGGGCAGAACGATATCGACGATTCCGGCTGCTATGGCGTTCTTTGGCATGTCGTCATACTTGGCTGAACTGGGAGATTGGGCACAAGTAATTCCCCCCTCAGCTTTGATTGCCTTCAGGCCCTGGGTTCCGTCTGAAGCAGTAC
>JANNCA010000042.1:0-4889 GCA_031386075.1 Oligoflexia bacterium | reverse complement strand
TCTTCGACCTGCACCCGAATCGTCAATATCAACCGCCCCCATCGAGTCTGAAAGGCGTTGAAGGCCATCACGGCAATAACAGCAACGACAATTCCTGCGGCCGTAGAAACGAGTGATTCTGAAATGCCCGCTGCCACCACGGTAAACCCTCCAGCACCCGTTCGGGCCATTTCTTGGAAGGATCGTAAAATTCCAATGACAGTTCCGAAAAGTCCGATAAAGGGAGCTGAACTCCCAATCGTACCCAAAACCCATAGGTTCTGCCTCAACTCTAAATTGAGAACTTGCCTCTTCCTCTCGAGCGCTTCTTGCCAGCGACCTCTCAAGCGGACGTCTTTGGAATTCAATCTCTCCAAAGCAACCATCAGAAGCCGGGACGTGGGCAAATCAGGATGCCGATGACATAATCCGCGAAGGGCATCCAAGTCGTTACTTAAAAGAGTATTCATCGCCTCTAAATGAAACGTCCGCAACCCCTTCCCCAAGCGGCGATAGGTCCAAATTCGCTCAAAAATAACACCCCACACTAAAAGTGAGCAGAGCACCAAAGGATACATCGCGAACCCGCCGCTCACGATCAATCCAAAAATATTTTGACTCGACCCTATCGAATAAGCCATATTGACTGCAACCCTAACGAGGCATTCGCACTCTGTCAACCAGACCCAAAGGGATCCTTCAGAAAAATGCTAAGTCAAATTTTACTTAAAACACTTAAATTCAACATTCACTTTTTAGCTCCACTCACCTGGATCGCTTGCACCTCACCCCACAACACAGAACTCCTAGGATCCAAGGCATTTAAATTCAATCCAAAACAGGTCATTGAAGTCAGCCTGACCAAATCCGATTCAAACACAAGTGACCATTGGTCCATCACCCTCCACCGAGATCCAGCGCCAGATCCAAGGTTCTGGGAATTCACTTCCCCCCCCCTTAACCTACCGATGTTAGACCGCCTGGCAGATGAAACGTTTATTGCCCACCTCTTAGACCTCCTACAAAATGTACAGATGGATGCCCTAGCACCTAGAGGAGCCTTAGATACCTATGGCCTCAATCCACCCCAATTTGCGATTCGTTGGGTCACGCCCGAGAAAAGTTGGGAATTTAGATTAGGGGCCTACAGTCCAGCCTCCGCCAACAAAACGCAATCCCAGAGCGGAGTGTCTACAGCAGGATATTTCATCAGTCTCGATGGCAAAACGATTTACATCGCAAGAAGCCCTGCATTCACCCTGCTGCAAATGATTGACTCAGTGCAATTCATCAGAAGGAATATTTGGACGAAACTTACTCCAGATGACGTCGACGAAATTCAGATTTTTATTCGAGGAAAACAATCTTTTTACGCTCAAAGGGAAGGGGATCGCTGGACAAATTCCAAGCACCAAATGATCAAAAAAAATCTTGAAGCACCTCTTCAGCAGCTTGTATTAGCGCGAACCCAAGAATTTATCGATGACCCAGACTTAGCTCAGAGCGTAAAGAAAAATTTAGAAAACCATTTTAATTGCGAAGTTCGAATCAATGACCGACATGGTCATTCTACCACCCTAAAAATCTGGAAGATCAACAAAAAAACTTACGGAATGAATTCAACCCGATTAAAGACACTCTTTATTTTGAATGCCACAGTGCTTCAAATTTGCGAAAATTTTCATCAACATTAATTTTTTAAATTTTAAAAATTCCTTTTTGACGCCAAAATCGGTGAAGTTTCGCACCAGTGACATTCTGTATTCCCCCAGTCAATTGTGATTCTACTGTCTAACTAAATGAAACTAAAACAAAATATTAGATATTTCAAAAGGCATTGAAATTGCTCAACCCTCTATCACGCGGTATTCGCGTTAATTTCTTGAACTGATTTAAAAAATAAACAGAAGGAAAATAGTAATGAAAAAATTAACTCTAATGGCATTCGTCTTTGTTTCTGCCGTATCCCACGCAGATGATATTCGACTCGGTCAGCCAGCCACAGGGGGAACTGGATGCCCTCAAGGAACCGTCTCTGCCTCGCTCACTTCAGACCAAAAATCTCTCAGCATTTTATTCGACCAATACGCTGCTGAGGCCGGAAGAACCACAGGCCGTACCGTAGATCGAAAGACTTGCGACATTGCTATTCCGGTGCATGTCCCCCAGGGCCTCAGCATCTCCCTCGTAGCAGTGGATTATCGAGGCTTTAACGCGATTCCTAGTGGTGGATCAACTCGTTTATCCGTCGACTATTTCTTTGCAGGACAAAAGGGACCCCACTACCAAAAGAATTTCTCAGGTCCTCAGAACCAAGACTTCTTAGCTTCTAACTCACTTGAAGTAAGTGCAATGGCATGGTCTCCTTGTGGAGCTGATACCAATCTTCGGGTCAATTCTAGCATCATGGCTCAAACCAATTCTAGAAATGACCAGACCATCGCCCAGATCGATTCCGCGGATATTAAAGCAGGCATCGTTTATCATGTCCAATGGAGATCTTGTCGATAAGACACCCACTATAGCATTCAAGAAAATGTTTTCGTGCGCGGGAACCCAATCTTTAGCGCCGAAAAGCATTTTCTTGAATGCTGTGTCCCAAAAAGGAAGGCTGATAATTAAAACCTACTCTGGACAGTTGTAAGCGTTACCTAACAGGCTATGACTGGATGTTGAACCACCGTATCGACCAGAAGTCTGGCCACTGGACGATGTTAAAAGCTGAACAACATTTCCGCCCAATTCAAATGCTTTATTTTTTAGCTCGTTACGAGCGCCAAGCTCAAGATTACTATTGCTGGTCCAATCACCAGAAATTGCATTTCCCTGACTGCCACTTATTTCACCAAGAAACTTACATTTTTTGGGTTCTGTATTTGTTAAACGAATTTTTTCAGCACCTGGCTTGATCTTTACTGCTGAACAACCCACCCAAAATAACATTATAAAACAGGTTGAATAGATCGATTTCATAAATTTCTCTTATTTTATGGTTAATCATTTATTTTTACTTAATTTCAGGAGCGTGGCAAGAAATTTTATTTCATAAAAATTCAAACCCCATCACCCTGAATCTCCCTTCTTGAATAACCCCTCTCGCTGGGCAGATGAAGAATTCGAAAAGGAAGTACTGTCGTTAGCATGTCTGTTGAAAAAGTTCGCTTTCAGTTAAATCAAGAGAGATGGAGATATGCAACACCTTGAAAGCCATCCTTGTTCATCAATCTATTTAATTGACTATGAACCTGTACGTCAATTTTAGAGCAGCACTGAAGGGGCAGACATGGGAATTGACCGAATTGGATCAGTAATTGAGGATCGATAAACTCACAAAAATATTCAATAAAATAAAACTTCTTCATTATAAACACTAAAAATCAACCCTTTTTAAAAAGCATAAAAAGGAGAAACATTAACTTAACTGTTAAATAAAATTAATGTTTTTAATATTTATAAATAAAGTCGATATTTATACTTTATTTTGATAGAAGACATTTTTACAGAAAACCTCAATTTCATCATCTAAACGCAATTCCCAAAAAGCCAAGTCGAATCAAAATTCCAGCAGCGACTGCGTCTAAGCTCAAGGCAGGCAAAGACCTAAAAACTAAGAAATAGCCAAATGAAAGAGAGAACAGTATTCTTGACTGAAGAGCCGACTTCAACCTGAAATTTTGTGGCGATAAATCGGAATCACAATTAATTTAATTAAAATTTACCTAAATTTCCGCATCTGAAAAACTTTTCGTCGCAGAAATCAATAGACAATTAGACCAAAATTAGCCATACAACATAACTATAACTCAAACAATTTCTTTGGTATCTCAGGTATTATCAAAGCCAATTTAAATAAGGATCTTGTCTCATGAAGTGTATTATTTTAACCATTTCAATATTGATGTTTGCAAACGCTGCTTTTGCGAGAAACAAAAATCTACTTCGCCGATATATACGCCAAGGTAATACAGCATCAGTAATTCGAATATTAGACCGAAGGAATGATTGCATTAACAGACCGTGTAACACGGAACTAGACAATGATGGTTCTATGCCTGACTATCGCCGCGGCAGCATTCCCGATACAAACGCTCTTCATCTTGCTGTCTTTTACAATCAACAAGAAATAGTAGAACTTCTGCTTGATACTTATCAGGCTAATATCGACCAGAAAAATACGGATGGAATGAATGCGCTCAGTTTTAGCATCATCTCTATTGACGAAAATGAAACAGACCTAGATGACCGAAATAGAATTAATATAAATTTAATTGAACGAGGTATTAATTTAAAAAACACCCAAAAGACCTTTAGAATTAACTATAGTTCAATTACCCCTTTTGAATTTTCACACAGAAATCTTAATGGAGCGTTTGAGCCAACCCTATCCAAAATAGAGATAAATCTTGAAGCTCGCCAATTGCTACAGGTAGCAAATCAAATGATGGAAATGCTGCTACCTCATGAGAGACAGGCTCAACAACGTGAACAGGCCCAACAACGTGAACAGGCCCAACGCCAATCGCGCCAGCAAGAAATGTGGGCTGCACAAAATCGAACAGCGGAGCGTGAACAGGCCCAACGACAATCCAGCCAACCCAGATCTCGGTTTGCCACTTCAACCCGAATTTTACAGTCTATGAGACAAGGCACTTCTAGCTTAGCTCATCGTGCTACGTCATTGATGAGCAATGTGCCAGTCCCGACCCTTCAGCAAACCATTAATGGAGCTAATTGGGTCGCTGATCATCGGGACCAAATTGGTCCAGTCGCTAACTTCATTAATCAAAATTTTCAATCTACTTTTGGTGGCTCAGGTTTTTAAAACGATAGATCTCAAGATTACCTTTTAGGGCAAGGCCTTCAAGAAAATGCTTTTCGGCGCTAAAGATTTTGATCCCGCGCACGAAAAC
>JANNCA010000039.1:0-14262 GCA_031386075.1 Oligoflexia bacterium | reverse complement strand
CTCGGAGAACAGCCCACTCTTGTTCAAGACTCAGAGCTTGAGCTGCTTCATGCTGGAAAAAGTGCTTCAATCATTTACGATGTAATCGCGAAACAGAACTTTGGAGAATTAAAGCCCACTGGAAACAAAATCAAAGTAAGTGAAGTGCTAAATAAAATTAAAAAATTTGATGTTCAGTATAAAAATAAGGTCTTTCCAATTTTAAATAGTACAGAAGACAAATTTGACCTTCAACTTTTTAATACTTACCGCCACTATCTTTACCCTCAATATTACCCTGTAGCGATACCCCTTCATTCAGACTCCCGTGGCAACCTTTTTGAGGTCGTCAAAGACTACAACGAAACCCAGGTTTTTTTGTCGACAACACTGCCTGGAATCGTTCGTGGAAATCATTTTCATTTAGAAAAAATCGAACGATTTTGCGTGATTCAAGGACAGGCAAAAATTCAAATTAGGAAACTTTTCTCAGATGAAGTCCAAGATTTTCATGTCAAAGGCGATCAACCCTGTTATATAGATATCCCCACTCTTCATACTCATAATATTCAAAACACGGGTGACACTCAATTGTTTACCTTATTTTGGTCAAATGAAATATTTAATCCTGAAAAACCTGATACATTTACGGAGAAGGTTTAAAAAATTAAAATGACCCAAACCGCGGCAAATAAGAAAACTAAAATTATCACTGTGGTCGGCACCCGACCAGAAATTATCCGGCTCTCTCGAGTGATCTATAAACTCAACGAGTCTCTTGAACATATATTAATCCATACCGGACAAAACTACGATTACGAACTGAACGAGGTTTTTTTTCAAGACTTGGGAATTCGTAAACCAGATTACTTTCTCGCCTCTGCCGGTAAGTCTGCAGCAGAAACGATTGGGAATATTATTTCAAAAATAGATCCCATTTTAGAGAAAGAAAATCCTGATGGTTTTTTAGTTCTAGGAGATACAAATAGCTGCTTAGCTGCAATTACTGCAAAACGAAGAAAAATTCCAATCTTCCATATGGAAGCGGGAAATCGATGCTTTGACTTTAGAGTACCTGAAGAAATCAACCGAAGAATTGTCGATCATGTGAGTGATATCAATTTACCCTACAGTGATATTGCTAGAGAGTACCTTCTCAAGGAAAATATTCCTCCCGACCGAATTATCAAAACAGGGAGCCCTATGTTTGAAGTCCTTGCACACCACCAAAAGGAAATCGATCAGTCTAACATCCTAGATAGCCTCAAACTTAAAAAACAAGAATACTTTGTAGTAAGCGCCCATCGTGAAGAAAACATTGACTCCACGAATCAATTTAAGCTGCTTTGTCATTCCCTCAATGAAATTGCCAAAAAATATCCATTCCCCATCATTTTTTCAACCCATCCTCGGACGAAAAAAAAGATTGCAGAGCAAGAAATTCAATTTCATTCTCGAATTCAACTTTTAAATCCCTTTGGCTTTTTGGATTTCATTCAACTCCAGAAAAATTCATTTGCAGTCCTCTCAGATAGCGGAACTATTTCTGAAGAATCTTCTATCCTTAACTTCCCTGCACTTAACCTCCGTTATGCGCATGAACGCCCCGAGGCCATGGAGGAGGGTGCTGTCATTATGACAGGACTCGAGAGTTCACGAATCTTAGAGAGTCTGGAAATCGTTACTCAACAACCTCGAGGAGTCCACCGCACTTTTCAATTGGTCAAAGACTACTCTTCGCCCAACGTCTCTGATAAAGTGCTACGCATTATTCTGAGTTACTGCAACTATGTGAACCGGGTCGTCTGGTCTAAATAAAACCTATTTTTTTAAACTGATTAACGGGGGGCGATAGAATCTATAAATAGGAGGAACATCTACTTCTTGCCATCCTAATCTTTGCAGCGACTTTTCCATCTCTGCGACAATCGGTCTGAGATGATAACTAACATTAGCAAGGCGGGGATCCCAATGCCAAGCCAACGAAGCCACCTTCGAGACCATAACAGGATCATATTCAGGAAGATGTGGCATGAGGACCCCACAAAAAGTCTTCTTTAAATAAGCATCCATTCCAATAAACTGAACTCGCTCTTCAAGGGACTCAGACTTCATGGGTTCGCTTTTCATCAACCGAGCTGCAAATCCTGAATCATCGGAAAGACCCAGTTCCGCCTTGAGAATATAACGAGTCGGCTCGTCAGGGATATAGACGCAATTCAGTTGAACTTCAGGATGGGTAACAAACCACTGTACGGTTGTATCCATTGGCACGAGCGCTAATGAGGGCGGAACTCGATGCAGTTGAAACCATAATCGACCCCGCCATGGACTCTGAGGAATCAGCCCGAATATCAAACAAAGCATCACGACGAAATACTGCACCACCCTCTCCTGAATCTTCTCCTTGAGTCGTAGATTTGCCAGCAGAGAAAATCTAAGAATACCTCTTCCGAGTTCCCTTAATCCAACAATCAGCATCACGCTCGAGGGAAAGGCATAAAACAGCCTATATCCAGTTTCTGGTAGAGTCGATGCCAAAAAAATTGCAACAAAAGGAGGGTAAATCAGCAATAAAAAAGGTAGGAGCGTTGCGAGGGCTAGCCTTGGATATTTTCGCCCCCAAAGAACGGAAAAAAGCAAGGAAACAACTCCGTGAATTCCCAAAGTCTGAAACGGATGAGACTGAATGGCCCAAACTCGATAAACCATCAGATAATGAGTAAACGAATAAATAACCCCTCGGGATACATTCAAATAAATTCGATTAGCCAAAAATTCAGGAAAAATAGAAAATAATCTATCCCTCAAGAGAAGAGAATTCTGATAACTTTGATGCCTCAAAAACAGAAATCCAAAAACGGAAATCACCACAGCTGGGGCGACAATACAAAAAAATGCAAGCACTACTTTTCGATTTAGAAAGTAGGAAATACGCTGAGAAATTGTTGAAAAATCAGATCTTAGGCTAAGTTTCAGCCAAGCACTAGAAAAAATAAAGGCAGTCGTTGTGATTAAAGTAAAAAGGAGTTCTTGTGTATGATTAAAAATAATCATCAAAAAAAGAACAGGTAACCACTTCAAAAGTCTAAGTTGACCCTCGAGAATATCTAATACGTAAATCATAAAACGTAGGTAAAGAATATAAGCCAGCGGTGTCGATGATAAAGAATAATATCGAAAAGAAAACACATTATGACCAAAAAAACAAAGGACACCAATCATTTGAATCTGGCTCCAAACTCGATCAAACTGAAGCCGACGAAATAGAAGGTAGAACTGATACACCCAAAGGGTCTGCCAAAAAGAACTTAAAAAATCTAAAAAAACCCTCTTTTGAAGCGGATTACTCCACTCAAGCCAGGTCCAGTCAAAAAAATACGCAAACTTCAATGGATACAAAAAATCTTTTAAATAATGAACGCTTCTCCAAGAATAAATTCTTTGAAAATGGACCCAGGGATCTGATGGAAACTCAAGGTAAACCCCAGGAATAAAAAATAATAAAAAAATTCCCACCCAAAAAAAGAAATGATTCCAATTCCATTTTTTAGATTTATCAATAATATACTGGAACAGGTAAATACTGAACAAAGAAAAATTAGCTAAATGAAAACCAACAAAAATATGAAGTAACAATTGGGCATCTAAATTAAAACTCAAAAAAAGGCAATAAATAAATAAATAAGGAGCAAAAAAAAGCCACCCACCCTGGAAATAGAAGTTTAAAATAGAAAAGAATGATAAATTACTTTTTTCTAAAAATTTAAACGACCTTGTCATGCCAAGGTTTTCTTAGGCAATAAGCTTGTCAAAATAAAACTTTTAGAACGATCCCTAGTTAAAAACCGATAGAGTAATAGAACTGCGAAACAAGCCATAATCGATCGAATTAAATACATATCCCCGTACCAAAACCAAAACGGAATGACTATCAAGATGCTTGCGTAAAATAAGCGGAAAGAAAACCTTTCGTCAGAATTCACTTTCGACTCAATTCTCCCTAAAAAAAATCCAAATAACATCATAAAACCGATCACACCTACAATCCCAAAATTCATCAAAGGAACCACTAAGATATGAGTCCCCCCTAATCCATACCGCATTTCAAAAGCTGGGCCTTGACTTGACTCGATTGGCCTTTGAATTCCTAAAAAATGAGCGACAATTCCAGGAGGGAGAGAAAGTAAATAGTCTCGATAAGTACTCCCCCAATGTAAGTTCATAATACCAAAATAAAAATCCCCTATCACTGAAAGGGGCGTCTCAAGAGCCGCTGACCAAGTTCCTGTAATAAAGGTCAGATTTTCAGCCCCCTCACTTGCAGCTTGAACAACATCGCGCCCAACTGACTTCGACCTCAGGTACCCAACCATTTGCATCGAAGCAACCGCAGAAAAAGAAAGACAGGCTACAACCACAAGTTTTGCGAATCTTATTTTACCCTGAAACAGACCTTTGAGAGGCGTACTTCCTGAAGTTCGATCCAAGAGAAATAGTCCAAGCAAAGCGGCAATCAAACCAGCACAATCTCTTTTGCCCCTCAAATATTGCAAGAAGATGATGATAATCAGGGAAGCACCCAGAACGAGCATAGATTTAATCCGCTTTTTGAAAGGTGAACTTTCAGCCATGGCGTCCAAATAAGCTGCGGCAATCATTACGTAAGAGACTAACCAGGCTGCATTAAAATTAATACCCGAGGCAATACTTTTCCCAGCTCGGGTATAATAGGCCTCAAGGATTGTGTCTTGAGGGGCAAATATCCATGAAAAAAGAACACTTAGAAGTAAAAAAGCAATCATCCATTTCAGATTCAGAGTAGCTTTGGGCGACTCAATGAATTTCGGTTCGCTCGCTTTCATGAAATGAGTTGTTCTCAGCTGTTTGGCTAGGAGCATACCTGAAACTAAAGACACCAGTCCAATAGCACCCACCATAAGCAATCTAGAAACAATTTCTGGGTTCATATTGTAGAGATTAGGAGTCAGACCCCAAACCCATCGATGACGAATATAAAAATCAAAATTCAGGTATTCAAACCCGTGCATAAACGGCATTGAGTACACCAAAATTCCCAGCCGAGATAGAACTGAAAAAGGCGAAAATTTAATGCTAAAGATACCTATTATAAAAAAAATTGATAAAATAAAGAGGCTCATCTCAACACTCAAAATAAGATTCGACTGATAGAATATTCCCAGAACGACTGCTAACCACGTAAAATTTAAAAAATAGATTCGAGTGGTCATTCTCAATAACAAATTAAATACCCTCGTCGAAGACTTTTTCGCATGATTGCATATTACTGCTATTTGTCAGTAGACTTATCAGTTTATTTCCATCAGTGTCATGTCTATTATTAGCACGCAGAAGAGAAAAATATTATATAAAATCCTGATGAATTTCCATTTGATTTTTATTTGAAAATCAGCTCTTGTGTTTGCATACAAACTAATTTTACTAGACTGGGTAGGAGAATGAAGGTAAAAAACAATCCATTCCATCACTTATGCACCGATTACCTTCCATTTATTCTCATTTTCTTTTTTTTTATCTTTTTCCGGGGACAATATGGAAAAATTGAACCTTATCTTGAAACTGCATCCTACTATGAATTCGCTCGACTAGAGCCGGCTCTCCAATTTTTAACAAACACTTGGCTAGGGTACTGGGCTCTCTTCCTTCGAATATTTTCCTATATCCTATCTCACTGGATACCCCCCTATTGGGTAGGATCTGTTTTTAACTTGATTCCTCTCGTTTTTATCAGTGCCGCTTGCTCAGGCTTTGTACTCCCTCAATTTCGATCCCTGGTGAAATCAGATATGACACGGGCTATAATTAGCATAGGACTCGTGTTTTATCCAAACTACGAGGTGAATTCCTTTATTTACTTTGAGTATTATTGTGCTGGTTTTTATCTTCTAACGCTTTTTCTTTGCTTCGAAAAGCTTGAACTTTCTGCAGCGGCAGAATGGACACTAGGAATATTGGTCGGGTGCTTAGCCTTGACTAAAGGATTATTTTTATCTTTTTTCGCGCCATGGGCTTTCGCTTATTTTTGGTGCAAAAAACATCACTCTAAATCTGGATTAAAGATAGCTACCCTTGCCCTAGTCGGGCAATTCATTCAAATTACCTATATACTATTCAAAATTTTCCTTCAAGGGAATCATGTCCCGCACTCGACCGAAACAGCTCCCTTAAATAATTCTTGGAACCCGGATCAACTGATTTTTACCTGCTTCTCAATTCTTGTAAAATCCATTTACGGCGCCACTCTGGAGAATATCTTTCATACCAGATTGGACCCTTTGCCGACGCAATGGTGGAAAATCGGAACTTCTTACATTCTTCCCATTCTTGGATTGATGACCATTGTTTTTGGAATCCTGAGAGCCAAACGACTTCAGTTGATCAAGACTGTGACCTGGATTCAAGCTGCCCTCACTTTTACCATACTCGTCAGTGTCATTGTGCTTCGCTGGTACTTTGGACTTCGTTCAGGTCTTGATTGGAAATTGAACGAAGGATCACCCGCCAACCCTTATCAATCTATCGGCCAGATATGCCTCTATTTATGGCTAGGACTTTTCGTTAGCAGGTGCTCAGTCGGCCTAGGACCCGCTAAAAAAAACTTAATGATGGTTCTATTTTTATTCGCAAGTTCTCTTTTTTGTCCTAGAATGATCTCTCCACTTGCTTTCCCCTATATTCAGGCTGACTGGAAGGCATTTGCCCCTCTCATCGCCGATGCACAAGTCAACCATAACAATCATTGCATCCCCTTTAATCCTTTCCCAGCCATAATTCAAATACGAGGGAATACCGACATGGAGGACTGCACTTATCTGAGTTGGTGGAATAGAAAACTCGACAATCTTGAATTTAAAGATATCTCCTCAAGGATAAGGGCTCCTTGGCTTGCCGAAACTCATTTTGTTGAGCTTGTAGGTTTTCTTTTTGAGAATAATGGCCAACATGGGGCCTTACCTCTCCACCTTGTTGCCTACAATTCAACTGGAGACCCCATAGGCACTGGCATTTTACTCACCCCTACTCTGGGCGGAATGAGTTACTATCAATTCTCACCGAAAATCAAAGGTATCGGGTGGATTCAATTTACGAATATCTCCGGTCAAATGACCCCTCTTTCTGTCGACCGCACCTCAGGAATGCCTCTTTGGCTTTGGTTAGGTTATGGACGCGACCTAACCGAGACCTTTGCAAAAATTTTAACTCAACCCAATCAAAACCGGGACATCATTGATTGGACTCCCCCTCCTCCATCACTACTATGAAGATTCTTATTCGCCATTTTCAGTCCGGTAGAAGATTTTTTATAGAATGGGCAGCAGTCATGCTTCCTTTGATCGCGCTCTATTCTCTAAAAAATTCCTTCTCAGTTGATTGGATCAATCAAATTTGGCTACTCAGTTACCATAGCGAATACCTAAGGCAACACCTACAACCTCCCTTGGCCCTCGTCATGGTCAATAGCGTCGGTTCAACTTTTCCCGTTTTCTATGGCGACCTTTTTTTTCCAATCTTAGCGATACCTGCTCTTCTGTTTAATCCACACCTAGTCATGAGAATCGCCATTATTTTGGCCTTTTATGTGCAATTTCAATTCACCAAAAAAGCAACCCAGTCAACTGGGGCTTCTTGGGTTTTAGCTTCCGTGATTGCCTGTCTCGTAAACTGGACGATTTACCCGTTAACTAATCTCTACTATCGCGGAGCTCTCACCGAACTATTTGCGGTTTGCTTTTTAACCTCTGCAATCGGAGCCTGGCAACTCACCCTTGCTGAACTAACTTCCACGAGAGATCGGAAATACTACTTTTTTTCGTTTGCAGTAATGATCACCTTAACTATCGGAACCCATCCAATCACTGCATTTTACTCATCTTTCATTTTTGTTTTCCTTCTGGCCAGGGCACTAATAAAAAAAAATACCCGAAAATGTTTAATTCAACTACCGAAGACTCTGATGATCTCGTTGCCGCTAGCAGGATTCGTCTCGATATTACCTTGGGTATTTGGAGTGATTAGGTACGGAAAATATTTAGCGGTAGCAGACTTAAAAGATCCAATTGCTCCACACCTCAACTTTGACCACTGGATTACCCGATTTTCTCCAATTGTTTATAGTTTCGGAGGGAATCCTCTGCCCGGCCTTGACTCCCAAACGAATACTCCCCTGCTCTTTCTATTGATCTGCCTGAGCATTCACGCAGCTCAAAGGCTCAATAAAGGCATATTAATCAAGTCACTCGGTGACTTAGTCGGTTGGAGTTTCCTTTGGATTTTTTTCCTTTGGTTATCACTCTTTCGCTCGAGTTATCAAATCCTTCCACTTGTATTTAGCATCATTCAGTCTCCTTATCGAACAGTCACTTACCTTAACCTAACTCTTCTATTGGGAGCTTTTATTATTTTAGAAATACCTCACTTGATTGAGTCTCTAAAAAAGAGAGAGAAAGCTCTCGTTGTTCTATTTACTTTTTGCCTTACCTGGAGCGGGGTTTGTGCCTTCACTAAAGAAGTGAACCAAGAAAAAATTGAAAACTTAGACTCCGACTCTCACATCCTTGTGACTTCCAAATCCAGGGATTCAATCTACCGGCTTGGAGTTGGTTTTTACGGGTACCCCGATTATTCGACGACAAAGTTATTTAGTCAATTATCTGAGAATGATCTAAAAAATAATTTTCTTTTTACCGGTCTTAATTATGGAAAAGACGACCATTTTGGGGAGATTGAACCCACTCTAGTTGAAATTAGAAAAAAGACCTGGCTCGGAACTCCAATTCAAGTTTTTCCTTGGAATGAAATTCGAATCAATGGAAGGATCATAGATCAAAAATTCTGGAAATTCTATGATGGAAAACAAAGAAAAATCGCTTTTGAGCTGGATCCTGGAAAATACCAGTTGGAGTACAAATTAGTTCCAGATCCTAACTGGCTTTTTTTACACAGAATATCTCAATTTACCTTTTCTGGATTCCTAGTAGTATTCTTAATTCTGACCTTTAACCGACTTAGGATTTCTACAATTAAAAATATCTAAGAAATCGATGTGATTACAATCTAGAATTGTGATTTTTTCTCCCAAATAGTGATTTCTATGCTTGGAAATATGGGATGAGGAATTACCTTAAAAATCCGATAAGAACGCTGTATTTCTTCCATTGGACTTCCAGGCGCAGAAGATTCGAAAGACCTTCGAGCCCACGAGTTCACATTAGGTCCCGTTTGCAAAAAAAGGCGACCCCACTTCTGCCTATTCATCGCAAGTTTCCACTGCTCGAAAAGACCTTTTTGATATTTTGAATTTGATGCGACGACTCCAAATTGATTGGCGCTAAATTCAGGAGGCATTTTTTTGTTTCGAATATAGTAAAGTGGAAAGTCATCCACATAGCAGAGCATTTTTTCTTGTTCGCATTGCTTCAATAACTGATCAAGCGCGCCATAATGAGGATCGACCTCTTCTGGAATTACAATGGACCCTCGAACTATAGATGCATAGCCCCTATACTCAAAGGCGGCAAAATAAATCACACCAAAGAGAAGGAGAATCGTCCAAACTCGTTCGCGATAAATGGACTTTGCAAGAAGGAACGCCACCCACACTTGAGCAATCGAAAGGGCGAACTGGACATTGTACCAATGTCCATCCATTTTAAGTCCAGCAGGAATACTGGATGCGATCAAAAAAAGACATCCGACAGAACCGGCCTGAACATTTAATTTTTGATTTGATTGAAAATTTTCCTTATAAGTAAGAAAAATTAAACCGTAAACAACAAAACAACCCCAGACAAATCTATTCAAATTTCCTTCGAAAATGAGCTGAAAAAATGTACGACGAACTTGACCAGCCGGCAATAAAAACATCCACTCAAAAGCATGGGGATAGACTAAATAAAATAGAGTAATAATGGTCAAGCCTAATGCTCCAGATAAAACTGCAGACTTAGAACATCTCCTTTTTACTAAAACCTCTAAAAAAAAAGGCGAAAGCCAGATGGAAAAAAAAGGAAGGTAACTGAACCAGAGAAGTGGCCCAATCACAGCCCAAACAGACCAAAAAAATCCAGTTTCCAAGTTGAGTCGATTCAAAACAAAGAGGGAAAAAAAGACGAGCGGTATTGCGACCAAGGTTGGGTGCAAGGATGGAACAAAAAGAGCCGTATCCCCTAAAAGGGCAAAAGCTGAAAGAGTCCCAATCAAGAAAATGAACCAGGCTAATGAATCTTTTCGAAATCGGGACCTTCCCAGACAAGTCAACGTCAAAAATGAACCTAGAAGGAAAACCCCGTACCCTACTGAGTTCAAAAGCAGAAGCAAGGATTTTGGATGAAAAACTCTGGCAACAAATGTGAGTAGATTCACCAGAACTGGACCATAAATAGTACCTTGAGCTTGATCAGGTCCAAAAGAGTAAGGAGACCTATTTGCAAGCTGACTTGCAACTGCCGATAAAACTCCAAAAGAAACACAGTTATCTCTGTTTAAATCAAAGCCAACTAATTTTTTGGTAAGTAATAGAAACCAATATTCACAAAAAGTGAATGTCAAAACAGTCCCAAGAAATAAAATAAGCCATTTCTTGCAATTTTTCACTGCTATCCAATCTATAGATTTCAAGACTACTTTTTGCGACCTAAAAATCTAATCCCATAGGAACGCGCAAAGTTCTCTTCAGTTGTCGAATAACACGATAGGAGAATAGCTTTCCGCTTCCGGATCGACGGCAAATCAAATCCAATGTATTTACGTAAATTGAATCGGTTACTTTCGTTAGTCCTGCTTTCACAGCTTCCTGAAGAAGCACATAGGCAAACTCTGTATTTCCATAAGCAAGATACACTGTTAAAGCTACGGGCAGCCGTGAAAGTTCCCAGCGTTTATCCAAAATTCTTTGAACCACCTGCTCTGGCGATCTAAAGTACAGCGCGTCTCCTGATACTACATATCCCAGGGCATCCAACCGGCTATCAGGCACCGAATAATGATATTGCCCCGGCTGAGTGAGATTGCACAGGCCAAATCCTTTGCTCCGGCAAAAGGCATCCACTTCGCCAAAAAGGGGGATCCCTTTGGCCCATGGAACATAGGAAACTTCTGCCTCAATTCCTATCAAATGATCCATGAATTCATCGGAAGCACCCTTTAAAATTGGAAGCTCAAACCCCTCAACATCGAGTTTGATAAAATCAACGTTTTCACTCAGCACATCGGATAGCTTCTTTGAGCCTATTTCTACAACATGGTCTGGTTTGAAAAAAGCCTGCATATTCAACTTAGAGAAAAAGGCCTGATCATGCTCAAAAGGGGAAGAAGAATCAGGAGAAGCCGTCACATGAATTTTTAAATTTTCTCCACCAGACGAAAGTGCGGTATTAAAACTTTTCACTCCGGAGTCGCCTCTATAAATTTCTAATAACTCTTGATACGCAATGGGATCCGGTTCAAATAAGAAAATACGAAGACATTGATTGAATTGCTTCCAGCGTTTATGAAATCCATGTCTCGCACCGACATCAATAATTTTTACAATTTGTCCGCCCAAAACACGCTCGAGCGGGAGCTCTGCAGACATTCCACCTAATGCAGTCAGCCATTCAATCAACTTTCCTCTAAAATAATATCCAGAAAAAAAATCCATCCTTTTAAAAGAATTTTGGGGAGCTTCATAGTCTTTCTGCGGCACAGAGACAATATTTGCATCCATCATATCACCTAATCACTTTCATTGGTTCAGGGAGAAATCTCTAAAAGTGCCCGGGTAATCTTGCGACTTTTTAAATCATCCAGAGCTTGATTCACCCCTTCTAAGGGGTACCGATGAGATAACAACTGAGGAAACGGAAAAATACCTTTCCGAAAAAGATCGACAAAACGAGGAATATCCCGGTCAGGCAAGCACTCGCCACCCCAGCTTCCTTGAATTTTTTTACCACAAATCAGCTCAAAGGGATCAATCGAAATTTTATCCCCCAACTGAGGATGGGACGCAAACACACAGAGCCCCCCATTCCGCCTAACAATACCGAAGGCCCCTTCGATCGTCTTCGAAAGTCCTGCAGCTTCTACACAATAGTCAACACCCACTCCGTTTGTTAGCTCACGTACCTGTTCTTGAACATTTTGTTCAGTAGCATGGATCGCATGGGTGGCTCCAAATTCCCTCGCAAGCGCTAGCTTCTGTTCACTGACATCGATAGCAATCACTCGATTGAACCTAAATGCTCGGGTTGCCAGGAGTGCCGAAAGCCCAATACCACCCAGACCCCATACCGCTATATCTGTGCCCGCTTTCGGATGGATTGTATTGATCACAATCCCTGCACCCGTAGGCACGGCACATCCCAAAAGTGCCGCTGCATCCAGCGGAACGCCGTCTGGAAGCAGTACACAGCGATTTTCAGAAATGACCGCATATTCCATAAAAGTAGTCACGGCACCGGCATTGATCTGTTTTGTGCCACTCCGGTATTGAGTTCCCCCTGCATCTTTGCCAGCTCCTTTGATCCAGGTGAGTACCACCGAATCATCGACTTTCACTTTCGTGACACCGGGTCCGACTTCACAGACTTTCCCTGAGCCCTCATGCCCGAGCATATGAGGTAAATATTTGTCTTCGCCTCTACCCCCGCTCACCTCCATAAGTTGGCTGTGGCAAACCCCGCTAAAGGCCAATTTTACAAGGACTTGGCCTTCTCTAAGAGAAGGAACCTCTACGTTAGAATCTACGATCAGGGGACATCCCAGCTCTGCCAGGTAAACGGCTTTCATTTTCATCAAAATGGCCCTCGAAACCACTCACCAGGAACATCGTGTGAGAGGTGAGATTCCTGCAATGGTCTGAGAGATATCCCCTGCTTTTTAATTCCAGAAAGAATTATCCCAGCAATCTCTTCAGCACCATTGTAAAACTGCTCGCTCAACGCGACGCTGGTCGGTATGGGATAATCAGGCGCCGCTAACTTTTGAGGCGCTTGCTTGAGTGACGAAAATAGTCGAGTGCAAACCGAAGAAATAATTTCACTCGAAATCCCAAAACTTGAAGCGCCAATATCCAGTACCAGAAGCCGCCCCGTCTTCCTCACCGAGCGATCGATCAGATCCCAATCCAAGGGCTGAATCGTCCTTAAATCAATGAGGTCACAGTGAATCCCATGATCAGCCAAAAGTTTTACCGCTCGCACCGCCTCAACCGTCATATAAGAACAAGAAACAATCGTATAATCTTGACCCTCAGACAGGAGTCGCCCCTTACCGAGAGGAATCGGTTCGCATTTTTCGGGTACAGCTCCGAGCTGATGATGAAGCCAACGGTGTTCAAGAAAAATGACAGGATTATTATCGAAAATGCTGGATGCTAAAAGTCCACTTGCATCTGCAGAAGTCGAAGGCATCACCACTTTCAAACCAGGAACATGAGCAAACCAAGAATGAAGACTTTGTGAATGGGTCGGCCCCTGCCCCCAGCCCCTGCCCAAAATCAATCGAATCGTCAGGGGAACCGAATCTTGCCCCCCAAACATATAGTGCCATTTAGCTGCATTATTCACCAATTGATCCATTGCTAATAAAAAGAAGTCCAAACGCTGATGGGTCATGATGGGCCGATATCCTTGAATCGCTGCCCCAATAGCAATTCCGGTCATTCCATTTTCAGACGTAGGCATATCAAACACTCGATCGGGCCCAAAATTTTCAAGCAGTCCTTTAGCCGTTCCAAAGAGTCTCTTCGGGTCTGTCGCTCCTAAGCCAAAAAACAAAGTTTTCGGATCCTTGTTCATAGCCCAAAGGAGGGTATCATTGATCGCATCAGCAAATGTCATGGTTCTCAAGAAAGAATCTCCTCAGGTCTACGATAAAGGTCTAGAAAGGCTTCTGCTTCATCTGGAAAGGGGGAATTCTCTGCATAAAGAAAGGCCTCATCCACTTCGGCTTCAATTGTCCGATGCATTTCAATCATTCTCTCAGAACTGATAATCCCTTCCTGAAGAAGGAACGTCTCGTGCCGGGCTATCGGATCCTTTTTTTTCCAAGCTAAAAACTCTGCTTCAGTACGGTACCCTATTTCATTGTCGTAATTCGACCCACAGTGCTCTCTCCACCGATAGGTACTCAATTCAATGAACTGAGGTCCTTTTCCCGCATGAATACTCTTTAAGGAGTTTTGAAGGGTGAGGTAAGTCTGTATAACGTCATTGCCATCACAAAAGGTGCTGGTCATGCCCATTCCCTGAACCATCTCCC
>JANNCA010000004.1:0-7322 GCA_031386075.1 Oligoflexia bacterium | reverse complement strand
CGCAAAATCTCCAAATTGAGCTTCCCATAAAACGAGGGTATTGGGCTCCGCTAAAGAGTACCCATATTCAAACCCCAAAACTCCAATTTCAGAAAGATGGCTATTGTGAACGTCATAAAGGGCTTGGCTTTCTTTGAGGTGATTGAGCGGGGTGTATTTTTCTCCTGTTTCAAAGTCATTCAATACAGAGTGGCGATGGGTAAATGTTCCTCTTTCAACGTCTTGTCCCGAGAGTCGCACAGGATGTCCTTCGGCAAGGAGCGAAGCGTAGGCTAAGATTTCAGCATTTCCCCAGTCGATTCCCTTCCCTTCGGCGACAGCTTTTTGTCTGGCCTCAAAAAACCGGGTCAGTTTGGGGTGAAGATGAAAGTCGGATGGAATTGAATTGAGTTTGAACGATAGTTCTTTGAGGGTTTTCTCGGGAACTCCTGTTTGTATTGCTTTAAAAAGGTCGTCGTCTTGACATCGGTGAAGGCTTTTCCATTGGCCCTCTAAAGCCGAGACATAAGGCTTGGGAGCTTCCGCTTTAGTTTTGGTTTGAGCTTCAGTCAGTCGGGTGGTGGCCTCCTGGATGAGTCCTTGCGCTTCTTCTGAGGTGAATAAGCCTTTCTGTATCAGAGAATTTGCATAAATTTCTCGAGAGGAAGCATGAGCTTTGATCTTTTTGTAAAGCAGAGGCTGAGTGAAAGAAGGTTCATCGCCTTCATTGTGGCCATGCTTGCGGTAGCAGACGAGGTCAATAAAGACGTCTTTTTTGAATTTTTGCCTGTATTCTATACAAAGCTGTGAAGTGAACCACAGTGCTTCTGGATCATCCCCATTGACATGAAAAATGGGAACCTCCAACATTTTTGCGAGGTCAGTCGAATAGGAGGTTGAGCGGGCATCCACTGGAGAAGTTGTAAACCCGACTTGATTATTGATCACAATGTGGAGTGTCCCGCCGGTTTTATAGCCTTCGAGTTGAGAAAGATTTAAGGTTTCGTAGCAGACACCTTGACCTGCAAAGGCTGCATCACCATGGATGACAATGGGGATGACTTGTTTACGTTCAAAATCTTTTTTCTGAAATTGTTTGGCACGAGCCATTCCTTCAATGACGGGATTCACAAACTCGAGATGACTCGGATTAGACGCAAGGGATAAATGGACTTTCTTTCCTTTGCGAGTGGTGAAGTCGGCTGAGAAGCCCATGTGGTACTTAACGTCCCCCTCCCCAAGAGAAGCGTCCACCTTGTAGGAGCCTTCAAATTCTGTAAAGATATACTCAGGTTTTTTGCCAAAGATATGAGTCAAAACATTGAGTCGACCTCGATGGGCCATTCCAAATACGAATTCTTCGGCACCTAAATCGGCCCCTATTTCGATCATGCAGTCCAAAGTAGGAATAAGAGATTCGGCCCCTTCAATCGAGAATCGCTTTTGGGCAACGTATCGAGTATGCAAAAATCTTTCAAAAGATTCACTTTCTGTCATGCGTCGAAGAATAAACTTTTGAGTCGCAGTGTCGAGTAACCCACTGACTAGGGTAGATTCCATTTTCTTCTCAACCCAAGTTCGTTCCTCAGAGTTTTCGATGTGAGCCAACTCGACGCCAATGGGGCCGCAGTAGGTTTTTCGAAGTTGAGCTACGATTTCACTGAGTGAAGAGGGTCCGATCCCGATGAGGGAGCCTGCTGTAAATTTTATTGAAAGATCTGCTTGAGAAAGTCCAAAGCAGGAAAGCTCGAGTAAGGGATGAGATTGTGGAGGAGCGGTCAGGGGATTAGTATGAGCAAGGAGTCGACCCATTTCTCGGTAGGCAAGAATCAGTTCAGCTACCTTGGCTTCCTTCCCATAGTCAACAGGGCTTGATCCGGAGCTTTGTGTCGCCCTCAGGGGAGTATTTTCGAGATTGTCTTGGGATCTAGCTTCAGAGCTGGGTTCAAAAGAGCTGAGCTCAAGCCCTTCAAAAAAATAGCGCCAAGAGGGGTCAACCGCATCAGGGTTTTGGCTGTAGATTGAATGGAGTTCATCAATGTACGCTGCGTTCGTACTTTTTAAATAGCTGAATTTCTGCAAAACAAGCCCTCTCGTTGATTGCTCTTTCTCGGAGCTAGCGGTTTCATGAGCCTTACGCTAAGAACTTTAGCATCAAATGGTGCTATTTTGAAGAAGGATTGAAGGTTGTCAAAAATTTGTAGTTCCTAGAAAAAGTTGGAAGAAGAAATCTGAGGCTCCGCCCAAGTCCTGCCTAAAGCCTTGATGGTACTCGATCGAAAGGGTGGTCGTGAGGATCGAAAAAAAATCACCACTGAGTCTAAGGCCCCCTCCGGCTGAGGGAAGGATCCAGTCCCGACCGAAAGCTGGAAAATAACTTGCCTCCGCAAAAGTGAATCCATAGAGGTTTTTCAAAAAAACAGGTTGAACTTCCCAGCCCGAAAAAATTCGGGAAATGGGAAATTGTAAATCAATTCCGGCAGTAGATACAAATTTAGAAAAATAAACATAATTCGGGTAGCCTCTTAGATTGAGCTGGCTAAAGCTGTCACCACTAAAAGCATTTAAAATGCTTCCAGCAGTTCTTCCAGTGAGAATCGCATTCGTAAAGAGAATGTTCTGGCTGAAATTAGACACCCACATCCCTTTGATTGCAGGGCTTAATATGACGTGTTTTGATAGGCGAATGAATTCACGATCCAGAAAGAGGCCTTTCCAGATGGGGGTATCTAAATTGTAGAATCTGAACCCTAGTTCCGTGAAACGTCCGTTTTCTGATGTGATTCCTAGATTTGAATATTCCTGATTTGAATATTCCAGAGCAGCGTCGAAGCTAGAGGTCGTCGGAAGAGCTGTAGAGGGTGTGTTACTCGAAAAGTTCGTATTATTTTGATAGCCTGGGTAGGCGAAAACCCGTTGCAAATTCATGGCGATCACGGGTGTTAGAGTCGAATAGGTCCAAGGAATTGGAAAGCTTAAATTTACTGAGAGATCGAAACTGCGGTAGTAAGTTGGACTGGATCCTGTGGTGGTATTTGCGAGGGAGCTGAGTAAGTCGCCGGTAATAGCCAGGTCGGGGCCGAGACTCCGGTTTGAGTAAAGGAAGTATCCGTCAGCCGTTTGTAGCTGACTCGAATAACTTCCTGCCAAAACGTAGCGATGTCGATTGACTGCATCAAATCCAAAGAGTTCTGCACCAGCGGTGAGACCATTGTTTTCCCAACCTAAGAGGGGGCTCCAAGCTCGAGGAAGCAGACTCGGCCAAACTGAATAGTTCTGAATTGGGTATTCGGTGATGGGCGCTCCGGGGGTGGAATCGGGAGAGTTCACGGGTACTGCTGGAATCGCGGATGCGGGTGCCGGAGGGGGTGGAATGGTCGCTCTTTCTGTAGATAGTGTTTTTGAGTTGTCCAGATTGATTTGAGCCAAATCCCAGCCACTCGTTGAGTAGACACAGGCATAAAGTAGGGATGTACGAAAGTTCTGGGCCGGGTATTGTTGCGACTTTAGATTCCTGTTCCCGGAGTCAAAAGTAACCGACCTAGAACTTTCGGATGCCTCTGTGTTCGGTCTGAAATTGGGTGCGATGATTCCCGTTTCCATATTAGTGACTAATTGCGGTGCATGAGCGATTCCCTGAAAGCGAAAGAGATTGTACGTCCCTGTTTTGTTTGAAACAAAATATAAGGACCCTTTCCCGTCCACAGCAGGAAACTGGTTGTAATTGCCATCAGACAAAAGCACTGAAGTGACCTTTGATGCAATATCATATTCCATGAGATCTTCTTGTGACTTACCGTTGCGATGGAGAGTGAAGTAGATTTTTTTGGCATCCAGGGAGAATTTTGGATTGCCTGCATGATCGTATAGGGAAGTGGAGCTAATCGATTCTATGGGGCCTATTTGGTAGTCGTCATTAAAATGAGACAGCGGAGCAAGCGCAAGCCCGGTCACCGCTTTTTTTGAAGACGTAAAGGTGATCCATTGGCCATCTGGAGAAATATCGGGATCTCGGGCCCTTGCATTGTCAGTGAGGGAGTGTTCTGAGTTTTTATCTAAGAGGTAAGCATGAAGATCAGAAAAAGTTGAATAAATACCTTTTTGACGAAATTCACTATAAATCAGAGCTTTTGAGTCTGGAGTAAACTTCATGCCGACTCCATTGAGTTTATCGTCTAGCCTTTTTGTGATTCCCGTATGGAGATTTCTCAGGAAAAGGCCAGACCTTCGATCGGCTGATCCGAGAGTATAGGCGAGCCACTGACCATCCCCTGATGCCGCCGAGCCGATTACTGTATTGCTGATTTCATGTTTCTCTTCAGTAAGAAAAGTAGAGGAAGTTGTAGGTTGAGAATGGATGATTTCTAATTCTTTTTTAGCTCGAATTTCGGTGTCTAAAATCATTTCAGACCAAAGTTGTGACCAATTTTTCCCAATGATATTTTTCAGATTTTGATCAATTAAAAAAGGGATCCTCTCACTCGAACGTTCAGATAAGATACCGAGGAAGTCATCTGTTTTGATGGTTTGGGTTTCACCGTCTGCGGTCGTTCTTGAGAGTTGCTGCTTCGTGATTTGGTTCATCAAATGATAACCGTATTGATAGCGGGTGTCTCCGCCTGGAGAATATGGGTTGGTTCCATTCACTTTATCTAAAGTAATGAATGAACGTGAATTCAAAACACCTTCTTGGACAGCCGCTCTGAGAGCCATCTCGTAATAAGGACTTCTACCTCGCCCGGAGGATGTAAATCGGGTTTCCATGTAAACGGCGAGCCCTTCGAGCATCCAGGGGGTCCAAAGGGAATTAGGAAGAAATGCGTCGCCAAACACAAGTCTTCCAATGCTAGAGTAGCCACGGGTTGCGTCCATGTTGAGAAAATGGGTATATTCGTGGAAAATCAACAACCTTAAATAATCATCATAATAAGCGGTGCTATACCAGTTTTCAGGAGGGGTCACCCAAAGCGTAATTCCGATCCGTGCGAATGGGGATGTGAGACCGTTCGCAGAGTCACTGTTGTCAATGATCAGAATTTGAGTTTTGTAGGCAGGTTGCCAGCGCAAAAGGGGCGAGAGGGTTCGGTGCGCTTCTTCCAGAAAATGAGTTGCGCGATTGGCGACATCTGACAGTTCGACTGGAAAAATGACTCGAAAATTCTCACTTTCAATGGTTTTCCAATCCCAATAGGGGGAGAGTCCTAATGCATCAGCACTACTAAACGGGTTGCCCTGAAGGATGATTGAAGCTTGAATTGGCCAAGCAGTTAGGCAAAGAGCAAGAACGAACGGGATCCAGAGTCCCGCTGACAGACGGTATTTTTTCATATTGTCTGAATAATAGATCCTTGAGTCCGCTTGTGGGTTGGATTCTCAGGGTTTGAGGGGAGGGTGGGAGAGCCAAATTCGACTTGAAGCCCCACTTTTGCGTGCATCTTCTTAATTAAACCGAGGGCCATAAAATTTTCTGTACCTTCAGTGTTTTTTTCTGGATGAGAATGAATCATACTGGTCACCTGGCCGACCAGAGTCGTTGGGTGAGTTAAAGCATAAATCAGATCTCCAGGCTGAGGGGCTAAACCTGTGCCAGTCATTTGAACCAGACGGCGTGAGGGTGAGCCTAAAGCGATGATTTTCTCGATGACTTCCTGGCCCGGGTAGCAGCCTTTATTTTCTGCAATGGCATCTCTGAGGCCAATTTCTAAAGGCAGGGTTGCCTCTGTGATTTCTGAATCGACACGAGGTCTGAGTGACTCGACCCTCCAGGTCTCGATCTCTCTATAACTCAAGGTTTTTGCCTGGGGTAGTATGCGTTTTACCCAAGGACGGAGGCGATCAGGGTGACCCCATGCAGTCAGCCAAGTGCGGCCATAGTCTAAGAGGGTGTGACGAAGAACTCTCATTTCTTCTACTTGAACCATCATAGAATCTGAATTGAGTTGAGAAAGAGGGAGGGATTCCGGTGCTGCTATTGTCCTTGAATCAGGGGAATCAGGGAAGATCCAGACACACTCGAGAGCATCAGAAGGTTCAGCGAGGTTCATTTTTTCTGAAAATGTATACTGGTCAATGGCTGAAAGGAGATCAGTTTTCCATTTGAGATGTGTGCCGGCGTCAAACTCGAAAGCATACGAGCCTGAATTGAGGTGCCAAAGCGTGAAATAAACACGAATTTTCCCTTGAGGAGTGAGAAAACATCCCGATGCTCCTTGGCCAATTTGCATGGATTTGGTATTCACGGTAGTGACACGATGTAAAAAATCTTGAGCATCTGAACCTATCAGAGTTACCCAACTCCAGTGAATGGGGCTGTTTTCCGATGATGGATAAAATATTTGAGCCATTCATTGGTTTTCGCATATCAAGGGAGTCTTAGCAATATCGGTCGTGTTAATTGAGCCCGGCATAAAAGCTGGAATGTAAGGAGTTTTGGCCATATGAAAAAGAAAAGTCAATACGTTAAGGATTTGAAGGACAAAGACAGTGTTGAGTCTCCCTACTTAATCAAGTTTTGTATGACTGCCCTCGGGAAGACCGGGAAACCTTATATGAACCTCGTTCTTATGGATAAAACTGGAGATGTAGAGGCTCGTCTTTGGGAAGATGTCACTCAATATGTGGGACAGGTTGTTAAGGACACTTTTGTTTGGGTTGAAGGTCGCTGCCAAACCTATCAAGGAAGACGCCAAGTTGTAGTTCAGCGATTGCAAGTTCTGAGAGAAGACGATGTCGAAGCCAAAGAGTATTTGCCTGAAGGCGAAGTCGATGCGGAGGCGCTCTATTCTCGTCTGATCAGTTTTGTCGGTACTATGAAGGATCCTGACTATAAGGCTTTGGCCGAGTCGATTCTCATCGAAGATGCCGAGATCGTCGATAAGCTCAAAAGGGCTCCGGCAGCCAAAAGTATGCATCACGCCTATCGGGGTGGGATGCTTGAGCATGTGCTTTCGATTACTGAAATTTTAGATTCCTTAGCACAGCACTATGGCAAGTACTTGGATCGAGATCTACTTTTTATGGGTGGATTTTTGCACGATATCGGAAAACTCTGGGAACTTTCCTACGAGCGAGTAACGGACTATACGACCGAAGGGCAACTGATTGGTCATCTCGTGATGGGCGTAGAACTCGTGAATCGTAAGATTCAGGAGTTGGAGGCGAACCCCGGGAAATTACCGGGACTTTATCCAGAGGAAAAGAAACATCTCGTGAAGTAATGGGGGTTGAAGTAACCTCTTCAAAAATTAAAATTCTTGCACCAGTAGTTGTAGGTAGAAAGGGTGAGTACTATCAACTTCTCTACGACCTACTCGGTAAGGGTTTTGAAACGGTACACATTGATG
>JANNCA010000002.1:0-9176 GCA_031386075.1 Oligoflexia bacterium | reverse complement strand
GAACTGGACCCATTGTGGGACGTGATTAATTCAGCGATCCAGAGAATTCCGAAGACGGGAAGCCCGGGAGCTGGAATGGGGGGAGGGATAGGGAACACGACAGATCCCTCCCAATTGATAGAGGAATTTACCGGGCCTCTCAGGATGCTAGGAAATATCATAAAAGTTGGATTGGTGATTTTTAATTCAGACAAAAAAATTGTGTTTCTCAACTCCATGTTTGAGGAGATGAGTGGCATTCGTCTTGAATCAGCCTTAGGGCAGGAAATGGTTCAAGTAGCTCGGGATCAAGCGATGGGAGCTTTTACCCATGATATTTTGGACAGAACTCCTGTAGGGGGAGATGGGGTAAGCGAGGACTTTGACTTTTCTGGAATTAGCTACAAGATGCACGCCGCAGCCTTCGGATCAGCAGGGAGTTCAGCAAAGTGTTATATTTTATGTGCGTGCCGGGTTGAGGGCTAGTGCCAAGGAAAATAAATGGCAAATGCAGTCAGATTTAAACACACAGATGTTCCTAGGCAAAGTGGCGAACTAGGAAGATTCAAGGTGGTTCAAGGACCTGACCTGGGTGCGACTTACGTTGTGACTGGTCCTCATGTGACTTTGGGCCGTGGTGAAGAGTGTGACATCTTAATTTCAGATCTGAAAGCCTCTCGCATTCACGCTGATATTCTATTTAATGGCAAAAGTTGGGTTATTAAAGACAAAGGAAGCGCGAATGGAATTCTATATAATGGAAATGTCACTAGAGGGTCGACAATAAAAAGAAACGACGTCATCACCGTGGGTGAAACTACCTTGGAGTTTACGACCGCTGAGGCAGGAACGGGGATGCTGGTCGCCCCGCCCCGAACGATGTCTCAGATTCAAGCTGAACAAAATCACCTTCGGGAACACAAAGAGAAGCTTCGATCCATGGGTCTTGCAAATCTCTTTAGGGGAAGAGCTCAGACCCAGTCTTCTCCACAGCCCAAGAAAAATACGATTGCGATTATCGCAGTGGCGGTCGGTGCAGTCGTGTTTTTTATTCCAGACAATAAATCTCCTGTTAAGACTTCGATCAAGAAGAACTTTGATCCCGCTGAGATGAGAAATCTAGCAGAATACCTTCCTGGTTCAGGGGATAGTAATCGGGCGGCAGATACTTTTTTTAAGGATGGATTCCGTGAATATTTAGCAGGAAATTATAATCGAGCTCAAACTCAGTTCGAAACTGTCTTACAAGTTCAGCCTTGCCATACTATGGCCAGGCTCTATTTAGAGAATAGTCGGCAAAAAATAAGTCAAAAAGTTGAATTCTATTTTAATTTTGGTCGAAAAGCTCACGATTCAGGCAAGTTGAGGGAATCTCGCGGGCACTATGAGAACATTCTCCATTTGCTTTACAAGTCGCAAGCAGACGAAAATTTTGTCAAAGCTCGGGAAGCATTTGAAAAAGTAGACAGAGAAATCAAAGGCCTTCCGGATCTCGATTTATTGAAAAAAGGCGGGGGCCCAACTCGATGAGTGTCATTCTTCCCGTCCTGACAGTGACGAAAGACGGAGAAGCGTTAAGGTCTTGTTCAGTCGATGGCGATACGGTTCTTGGGCGAGAAGAAGGGTGCGCTATTCGACTCAATGATCGAGCCATTTCTCGCCAGCATGCATTATTTAGATTCACAGGGAATCAACTTCAGGTGGAGAAAAAAAGTGAATTTTCTCCACTATTTGTTAATGGAGTTGAATGTTTACGAGCAGTACTTAAAGATGGAGATCTATTAGACCTAGGGCCATATCAGGTGAGAGTCAGTAGTGGAAATTTACCCAAAGTCGTTTCCGCAGCTTCAACCGTTCAGGAAGAGGTGATTTCGGATCTTCCCCAATTTCAAGCAGGATTTCCTTCTGGAGATTCAATTCTCGATGCAGGGCACTCCTTAGAACCTATTTTCTCAGACCCCAAAGAGTTGCCTGAAGGAGAAATTCAAGATCAGGGTATTCCTAAGGATGCATCTCCATTTGAAAATCAAGGTTTCGAAAACTCACAATTGAGTTCACTGCCCACTCTCGATACCGAACCTAGTGAAAATCTACAGGAGAAACTAGGTAAGCCTCCTGAGCCCACTGGGCCTGTAGACGAAAATGGAAAGACGAAACTCATTCCGGTCTCAAAGCTATCGGTAAAACTCATCTTCAAGTCAGGTACGGCAAACTATACTGAATACGAATTTAAAAAAGATCAGATTATCATTGGTCGTGGCAGTCTCTGTGACATTATCCTGAATGATAAAAAAGCATCTCGAAAAAATACCCTTATACGCCGATCTGGTCTCAGTTTTGTGATTAAAGATTTAGATTCGGCCAATGGGACTTTGGTGAATGGGATAAAAATTAAGGAACAAGAGCTCAATAGTGAGGAAAAAATTGCTATTGGAGGGGTTACCTTTATTTTTAAAGTTTTGAGCAGTGACTACGCAGATCAAGAAAAAAATTTCAAGTCACTTCCGGTAGAACCTGAGAGTGAAAATTTACAGGATGCCTTAGTCAGTCCAGAAGTGAACTTAGTGCTCTTTCAAAATCTTCCAGAAAACCCTCAGCCTCCGTCTGGCGGGATTAATAATTTTGCGAGTATTCCAGGAATTACAGGAATACCGGGTGGCGCAGGTCCAAATAAATCTCTGATAGAAAGGTTCAAAAAGCTTCCGAAGAGAACTCAGATCCTGGGTATCATTGTAGGGGCTATGTTCGCTTGGTGGCTTATAAGTGATGAGAATGAAGAAAAGGAAATCCCAAAAAATAAAGAGGTCAAAAAGTCTCAGGTATCTGCTTCGGTCAAGGCAGTAGAACGAGGTCTGTTGACCTTTGATCGTCTTTCAGTTGAGCAAAAGAATTTTATTAAAACTCAATACGAACTAGCCTTTAATTATTTCAAAAACCACGATTACGATCGGTCAATTTATGAGGTAACAAAAATATTCGACTTAATTCCTGACTATGAAAATGCACGGGAGATTAAGAGGTACGCTGAGGAAGGTAAGCAGCGGATGCAGGCAATTGAGGATGAAAGGAAGAAAAAAAATGACGAGGCAAAGATCAAAATTAAAATTACTCAGCTCGTTGAAGATGCACGTAAATTGATGGAAAAAAAAATGTATGATCAAGCCAAGGAGATGTTTACTCAGATTCTTTCGATTGATCCAGATAATCCAACAGTACCCCCCTGGAGAAAGCAGATCGAAGAACACGATGATGAAATAAAAATACAAGTTCAACAGAAGGATGTGCAACTGACCATTAATAAGCAGGCGTCTTTCTTGTATCAAGAAGGAGTTAGGAAGAAGTCACAAAAGAGATACTATCCTGCAATAGAGGTTTTTCAAAGAGTAATAGATATTGGCTGTTCAGACAAAAACTTGCTGTCAAAATCTAAGAAAATGATTATCAGAATTCACAAAATCATTAGAACTGACCGAGAGCCTGTTTTGATAGAAGCTAAAAAAATGGAAGAAAGTGGAGATTTTTCTGCATCCTTTAAACTCTACAAAAAAGCGACTCATATTGACCCGAATCACCCAGATGGTTATGCTGGAATGAATCGAATTAAAGGTGTATTACATGAACGTTCAAAGGCAATCTATACTGAGGCTATTCTAGCAGAAAGTTATAGTGATTTTGAGAATGCCAAAAAGATGTTTCAGGAGTGTCTGAGTATGGCCCCTTCGGATGATATCTACCATGAGCGGGCCGCTCGAAAGTTGGCACATTATTTTAAAAGAATTCCTCTTTCCCAGGAGGGTGGAGTTCCATGAGTCAGCTTAGAGCTGCATCCATTTTTCTTGGCAAAGGGCAGCGTCCTGGACAAGAAGACTTTGCAGTTGCCGATCGAAGTAAAGGTATCTTTATAGTTGCCGATGGTTTCGGTGGGCCCATTCCTGGTGCGTTAGCGGCGAAGAGCGCCTGTGAAGCAGTACGGGGGTTTCTCTTTAAACAGGCCGGAGATCTTGAAGCTACCTTGCCTTTTGTGCTCAGAACCTACTTTTCATTGGCCGGCAACGTGCTTTTTAATGCTTTGATTTACGCCAATCAGAAACTCAATTCTTTAAATTTAAATAAAGGTGTGAATGAACGGGGCGGGGCATCTGTTGTAGCTGGATTTATTGATGGCAATTTATTGGCGCTAGCCAATGTGGGGACCTGCAGTGCCTGGATGCTGCGGTCAGGGCGAGCAGTAGAATTGGTGGTGCCCAGAAATTTTGGATATATGGTTGATCCATTTTCCGTTGATGGAGCAGATGAGTTTAGCGCTCCACTTATAGCGCTTGGAATGACAGAAGACCTAGAGCCTGAGGTTTTTGAATATCGAATTCAACCTGGCGACTGGATTTTGCTTCATTCAGATGGAATATTGACTGAGGTGAGGCAGCAAATCCTGCAAATCCAGCAAATTCAACTGGAGCCAGATCAAGCCATTCAGAAGGCTATGAGATTATTAAATAATATTAGCTACATAGATAACGCAGCAATATCATTGATTATTGTTTGACTCGTCCTGGTAGGGCTTTCTAAAGTAAATGTTTGACTATTTTGATATATATTACATATAATAGATGTAAGTTGTAGATGTTTTTAATTGGCTCTATTGTTCGTGTCTAATGTTCCGATATATAGACCGATATAGAAGATGGAGAAAGGAGTTCGTATGTTACTTTTTTTGAGAGACGAATCAGGACAGTCAACAACAGAATATATTTTGATTCTTTCGGTTGTGGTTATGATTGCTATGAAGTTTAAAAACGTCTTTGGCAATAAAATGAATGAAATTGTAGGTAATGTCACCGGATCTATTGAGCAAGCAACAAGTCAAAGTAGTAATTAAATGTATATTACTAATTATTTTTATTGAAGGTAGGGTTGAAGAAATGTTGAGTAGGTTTTTAGAGGATGAAAATGGACAAGGAGTTGTTGAGTATATTGTTATTTTGTCTGCCTGCGTTACAGGCTCAGTCGCTCTAGCCCGCCAGATTTTATCTGCTTTAGACACCGGAATCGTTCGGATCGGGGCTCAGTTGGAAAAGGATCTTAAAACAGGTAGAGCTCCGCTCAGTGTTTGGCAAAATTGAATTTTGTCATTACGTTATATTTTTTCTTTCTTTAGTGGCGGCAGTAACTGATCTTACCTGGGGTAAGATTTTTAACTGGCTTACATTTCCATCTATTTTAATAGGAATTTTTTATTCTGGGTACGCCGTTCATGGTGTCGGAGTCCCACAAGCGCTCATGGGCAGTTTGGGTGGGTTGTTGTTCTATGGTTGGATTTACGGTTTGGGTTTTATGGGGGCTGGTGATGTCAAGCTGTTGATGGCGCTTGGAGCATGGGGCGGGTTTGATTTTGTTCAAAAAGTAGCTTTTCTGGGGATTATTCTGGGAGGGGTCTTTGGGTTTTTTCTAATTGTTTTCAGTGGGCGTTTTTTTCAAATATATAGGAAGTTCTATACTTTTTTTCTGTCTATTTTCATTCATGAGCTTGAGTTTATTCCTCCGAAGATCGATAAGACATTGAAGATGCCTTTTGGAGTACCTATTGCAGTTGCGGCCATATGGGTACTGTTTGGGCACTTTTTTTAAAAAGGGTGGAGCGAGTTTTGGTCGTTAATCAGTCCGTTCAATTTCTATGGAATTAGCCTTCGAAGAGTCTAGGGAAACGGGTCAAGCACTTACCGAATATATCCTTCTTCTTGCGTTTGTCGTGGCGATGTTTCTGATTGTGAGTAAATGGGTGACCAAATCAGGATTGGCGAATCAGTTGACGCAAAGCCTCTCAGGGCCCTTTGTCGCTGCCTATAGATACGGACATACGCAGGGTAAAGGTTTAGACGATGGTGGACCGAAGAATCATCCGAGATTTTCTGGAAGAGAAAACAATTTTAGGATTTTCTTTAACCCAGATGCAAAGTGATTCAACGGGACAGTCAACCATCGAATTTGCGCTCACCATGGTATTGATGATTTCTTTTCTTCTCTTTTTTTTTCAACTCAGTATGATTTTTGCCTTTGGCAATTATGTGCACTACGCAACGTTTATGTCTGCCAGGGCCTATTTGTCTGCAAGCAGTACAGAGCTAGATCAGAGATCAAGAGCGAAGTCAGTCATCGTGACCATGCTTAAAAAATCTGCTGGGATGTCAGGAGTCGATAAGTTTCCGTCCATTGCCAAGGGCGTGGGAGGGGGTGATCCGGGTGGATTTACCTTAGATCGTCCTAGCCAGTACCAAAAAGGTGACCCGAATTACAGTTGGATGGAAGGAGTCCGATATACATTTCAGGGGAAACTGTTTTTGATTCCGTTGGGAGGTTCAAGACAGTCTGCTCCTCAGGGAAATGTGGCTGCCGGGCAAAGTTCCGTCAATACTTTAACCCTGACTTCTGAGAGTTGGTTGGGAAGAGAGCCAAGCGATGAAGAATGTCGAGGGGTAATGGGAAAGGGGGGGTGGCTTTTTGATAACGGGTGCTAAGGAGCAAGGGCAAAGCATTTTAGAGTTCCTAATTTTACTTCCTATGTTGGTGGGAATTACAATGATTTTAATCAGAATTAATACTGCCATCCAAATTTCCATTGTGAACCAGCAGTACGCCAGGGCGCAGACTCTTTTTTTGGCGTATAATAGTGCATTTTATCCAGAGCTATCAAAGCATGATCGGCTTATTTCTAATTCCACAAATCAAATGATCGTTGGGGTTTCAGATAATTCCGAAGGGTCCAATCAATCAGGTCAAACCTCCTATGTGCCGAGGGCTACAGTTCAATTGGTAGCTCGGACACCCCGTATTGTAGCTCCAAATCAACCTCAAGAAGAGCCGACGACCCGCGCTAAGGTGCGGATTCGTAGCACTGTCACCCTTTGCACTCCTGTTATATCTCTGAGCTCGGGCAATGGCACTGGTCATGCGATTTTAGCGGTCACACCTAGATTAAGACCGCCGTTTGATGCTGTAGGTTCGAGTACTTTAAGTGAGGGATCTCGGTTTAACTACTGTGGGAGTCCGATTCAATATGCTCCATAACATCAGAGGTCCTATCGCTTATGAATAATAAGGCTCTCACATTATCAATATTTATGGGTATTGTGGCTCTATTTTTTGTAAATAGTTATGTTGAAAGTGTTGAAGAAGAAGCGAAAAAAAAATATGGGGCGGCTGTTTTAGTCGTTGTGGCTAAGAATGATATTAAGGAAATGGATACCGTTCTTGAAACGATGTTGACTTTTAAAGAAGTACCTAAGACTTTCTTAGAGCCCGCTTCTATTTCGCTTGCCAGCAAAAGTGAAGATGCTGCAAAAGCTGAAAAGGAAAAAGTCAGAACCCTTAGAGAATTAGTAGGTTCTGTTGCTTCGGTTCCAATTAAAAAGGGAGAACAGATTACATTCAATAAAATTAGTGAAATAGGTATTAGGACTGGATTAGCGCCACAAATTGCCCCTGGGAGAAGGGCGCTTTCTATTTTAGTAAACGAAACTACCGGAGTTGCCAAGCTTGTGAAGCCAGGAGATCGAGTAGACCTCATTGCAGTCTTGGATTTTGGAGGCGGAAAAGAGAATAAAATTGCTAAGACTTTTCTGCAGGATGTGGTCGTTCTCGCCGTTGGAAGAAATGTAACTAATAATCCGTCAAGAATTATTGAAGGTGACTCTTATGGTAAGGATAAAGTGAGATCTTTAGCCGAAGACTTTAGTTTTGCCTCGGTGACTCTTGAGGTGGATCCTGTTCAAGCGCAAGTACTTGCCCTGATTTCGAGTAGCGGAGACAGTCCTGTAACTCTGGCCTTGAGAAATAATGAGGACACAGAACGCTCTAATTTTGGTGCCAGTGTTCTTTCTGAAGTTCTTGGGCCTGATGTTTCAAAAATTAAAATAGGTCAAGGTGGGAACCAAGCCGGGAGAAGATGAGAAATAATTTAATATTCATTTTATTATTTATTTTTCTCCCAAGCCGGTTTGTCAATCCAGCTGAACAGTCCATGTCGGGCGGGCAGTCTCAAGACCTGCTTCAAGACGTAAAAAGAAAAAACAAATATCAGAGATCTAGACTTACTAACGATGAGTCCGAGGGTACGGCGGACAAGAGGCGCATGCTTTTGACTACTGGAGAAGATAAAGCAGTCGACTTGGATTTTGAACCGAACGTGAATGGAATTAGTTTTGGTAATCCACAGATTGTAACAACCACATTAGTGAAGGTAGGAGATAAACGAGAACTGGTTTTTAAGCCCCTCAAGGCGGGAGAAACCAATGTAACTATTCGAGATGCAGATGGTACTTTACGTCTTATTTTTATGGTCAGAGTGACGGGATCCAACCTTCTTAGGATTGCGACTGAGGTAAGAAGTTTGCTTCGGGACGTAGAAGGATTGGATATTCGCATTGTAGGTCCCAAGGTGGTGATTGAGGGTGAAGTTCTTGTTCCATCGGATTATGGGCGACTCCTCACTGTTATTCAGGATAAAAGTTATACAGATTTTGTCTTGAACTTAGCTGACCTATCACCACTCGCCATGCAAGTGATGGCTCGAAAAATTCAAGAGGATGTTGTCACTTTTGCTCCGAATGTCAAAGCCCGTGTTGTCAATGGGATGATTCTCCTGGACGGTACCGTTGATAGTAAAGATCAAGTGGACCGAGTATTGAAAGTGGCTGATCTTTACTTGCCGGATCTCAGGCCAGGGCCACTTTTAGAAAAAGATCCCTCAGCCCAGCGCCATCCTCCTCGTCAAATGATTCAACAAAATATTATAATTAATCCTCCTGCTCCGAAGAAGCAAGAAAAGTTAGTGCGCATTACTGTTCATTTTGTTGAGCTTTCTAAAAATTATAACAAAGTTTTCAACTTTATGTGGCAACCCGCCTACACCGAGAATAGTCAGATTACAATTGGTCAGTCTCAAAACGGATCTGTTGGAACTACTGGTAGTACTCCTTCGTCGAACGGATTTTCATTTGGTGCTACTATTACCAGTCTGTTGCCAAAATTGGACAGTTTACAAGCGGCAGGTTTTGGGAGAATTCTCAAGACGGGAACGGTAGTGGTTCGCAGTGGACAGCCCTCTAAATTAGTGGAACAAACCGATTATCCTGTGACGACCGTAGGAGCGAATGGGCAAGCCTCTGCTTCAAGCATCAAAGTGGGGCTGACCGTGGCGGTCA
>JANNCA010000373.1:0-5943 GCA_031386075.1 Oligoflexia bacterium | reverse complement strand
ATTCGTCATTCTCACCCTGAGACTCACCCTGGACAGCCAGAAGTATCCGACGGATTTCTCAATTCAATCCGAACGGGAGAAAAAGAGAAAGGGTCTGGCACCCTTTCTTAGTCGTCACCCAGTAGAAAACATTCTTTCCCTACTCTTTGACAATCTCTTCAAGATCCTGAAGCATAAATCTCAGCCGAGCCTGCAAATCATTTAACTCTTTAAAGTTCTGCTTTAAACTACTCAAGGCCAAATGAGAACGCAGAGCAGGCGGTAAAATGCTGGATCGCAAGACAGGTTCCCCGGTGACTGCTGCTGGAAGATACTGATGCACTTGAACGGAAGGTTGAGTACTCGCGCTCAAAGCGCCCGATTTAATCACCTGCCCCGACTGAATCCCTAAAGATCGAGTCGCAGATTTGATGTCACCCACTGTGGGGTTATTTTTATTGCTTTTACTGAAAATCTGATAAACATTCGATTGATCTTCACGGTTCGAGGACATAGTCCAATACTCCTTATTTCGCTTAATACTCAGGCCGAGTTGTAGCTCAACTAGTTCGATTCAACTTTATTTTTATATGTATCTTTCCAAAAGATAATCTTGAAAGTCTAACTTTTTAAACAAATACACAGACATTGTTAAAGCAATCTAGATGCCATGACTACGGGTCATTGCGAAATAAAAAATATTATTAAAATTCAACAACTTAAATTTATATAATCACTTAATTAAATAAACTCACTATGTCAGGTCACAACAGACATGACCAGTCATTAGACGGTTTATGGCTCGACTCCAAAGCTTTTATTCTTCAGAAGCTTTTTCAGCCTTCTCCTGAGTTGATTGATCCATTTTGGATTTGCTCGCGCGCAAAATCGCTGTTTTCTTTAGGGCATTGAAATTCGTCAAGGGAATAGCCGTCACTATATAGCAAGTGACTTCCTCTGAGTGATTCTTATCCTGAGTCTGCTCCCAGTACCGTGCCTGAATCTGAGCCCCCGAGAGTGCAGACTTAGTCTGAACTGTCGATACTGCATACTGACTATCAGAAGAGGAGTCACTAGCTGACGAAACAGCTCCCTTCACTTCCTGGCTCACCGCAGAAGCGAGTTCATTCGCTGCATTGGCTCGAGCAAAATTATAGCAAGAGGGAATTAGGCTATCATGGTCCACATGGGCTTGAGAAACTAGGTAATAGAAATTAGGCTGATTAGACTGATCCTCAAAATGGTGAATGAGTTCTTTTTGGTCGTGTTTCGAGGAGTCCTTGACCCAACTTGGAACTGAACTACTGCTCGCCTCTAGCACTGTTTTTTCACCATGAATACCCGGCCCAGAACATCCCGTCAGGATCCAAGTCGCAAATGAACAAATCCCCAACATAAAAGCATAAGTTCGATTCATTTTCATCTTCAATTCTCCATTATTTATTTTGTTCAATCTTACTTGAGTGGTAGATTTGAACAAGAAATTTATGTAGAGGTGTTCATGAATCACGAACTATTCCTTTCGGTGTGCTTATTCCTCTTAGGGTTAGGTCTAACTGCGCCAATCTCTTTTGCCTCTACTGAGTGCTCGAGAGACTGGGCATCTGGTAAAATTTCAGAAAAAAGATTCAAAATCATAGGGTTAGGAGTCAGCTCTCGACTAGATCCAAAAACCGCGAACGAGGAAGCCCGAGCCGCTGCATTCAAAGACATCTCACTGCAACTCCAAAGCAGCGTTCAAAGCAAATCTGAGATCAAAGAGTCCCAGGCCGAATCGAGCTACCAGGGGAATTCTATTTTAACGAGTAACATCGAAGACCTCGTGGGACTCAAAGCAGTTAAGAGTGGCCAAAATCCCGAAGAAAAAATTACCCGCTGCGAAGTTTATGAATTTAATATTCAGTCCGCCTACGAAAACCAGGCATCAAAACTTTCTATCGTTCAGGAAAAAATTGATCAAGTTACTGACTTTGCAATCCAAAAAAAGTGGATCGATGTCATTCGAGAATTTCCGTTAGTCAAACCGTTAGCTAACGAGTATAAAGCCGTCATTGTCCGAGCTGATTTGTTTAAGTCTTATGTCGGGCTTCCTGGACCTGGTTGGAATGAGCGATTTGAAAAAGCCCTGACTCAGCTGGAATCTCTTGACCAAACCGCCCGATCGAACTTAATTTTCATCTTTCCCAAAGACCCTTCAAAAAATTCCCCTAAAGATTTCCAAATAAATTTAAATGGAGAGTTCGAAGCGGCTATCACGGAAATTTCTGGATGGATTACTCGCTCTGGCGCCCAAGCTATACGTCTAGGCGACCCTGAGAGCCCTGGAGCCCTCCGAATTGAGATTTCCATAAGGAACATCGGTGGTCCAGTGAAATCCAAAACGAAACTAGGCCTGACTGTGACCCGAAAGATCGCTATTTCCCTCACAGATCTGAAGACAAAAAGAACCCTATCTTCCAATCGTGGCCTGTCTATTGTGGGTACCAGTTCCGAAGGGGACTATGATGAGGCGATGAGCCACTCAGAGAATCAGATGATTGGAGCTATTGCAGATGCTGTAAGGAATGCAGTGCCACATTTAATGGCAAATTAAATCAAGGAAATTCAAAATGAAATACTCAAATAGAGAAATATTAAATTCTTTAGCTCTAAGCCTCAGCATTCTCATGACGGCAGCATCCTGCGCAACCTCACCCATTAAAAAGCCCAACCCTAAAGAGGCGTTTCTTTCACACTGGAAAGAAACAGGAAGTAAGATTCAAGTCATTCAAGTCCTTGCGACTCAAAACGGAATGTACCGAGGCAACGGTATTGTCGATGGTCACCCGATCGAAGAGTTTTATAATCCGAGTTCCGGCGATTTTTCGCCCAATGCACCCACCCATGGTTCTGTTGCAGGAACTGAAGACAAAAAAGCACTTTACAAAGATCTCCTGGCAGACCTAGCCCAAGAACTCAGCCAAAGCATTCCAGCCAACTCGAGAATTGCGGTTTTAAGCTTCCCTGCTGACGATCATAAAGAAACTCACCTCAGCTCAAATATCGCTCTTAAACTGGAGATGGGCTTAACCCAAGCCGGCAGAGAGGTTGTGGATCGAGAAAAAATCGATCAAGTCCTCAAAGAACATCAGCTTCAACAATCTCAAAATGCCCTTTTTGATGCAAGCACCTCGGCCCAACTCGGGAAATTCATCGGTGCAAATACTGTCATCATGGGAAGCTATCACCTATCCATGCCCCGCAAACTAACGATCACCGCACGAGTCCTTTCAGTCGAGACCTCTCGAGTTGTGGTGATCAAGGAAAAAGAAATCCCCTTAGATGGAAACGGATCTGACAATCGCACTGAAATCATGGAGATGAGCGGAAGTCAGTCACTTTAATAGGCGATTATCAGGATACAAGTAATCTTTTCAGTCAGTGTCTTACGAAGGCTTAGATTTTTTCTTGGGCTGGAGATTCACCTGAATTTTAAGTTTCAGGTCATTCTTAGATAGAATTTCTTGAATCAATGCTGCAGGATCAACTCGATCTATGATTTGACCCATCATTTCTTTAGACAAACTTCTAAGGAAATCATCCTTTGTTTTTTGAGCAGACTCTAAAACGGCGGTGAGCAATTCCTTTGGAAGCTTAAAATCCGAAATCAAAGTCCTGAGACTTTCTTCAGTCAAAAACAAGGTTCCCACCCCAACGGTGAGAACCTTTTTCATCATTTCTGCTGCTTTTGCCTGTAAATCATCTACCATTTTCAATGGGCCTATTTCTTGAGGGCTTGCTTCTCAAAGCTCTTCACCATTCCTGGCAAACTCCCTTTAACGAGTCGATTCAAAATGAAGCCAGGAACTGGCACTTTAAATTCTACATCCAAGGCATAGACCACATCACTCTTGCCATTGGCGAGAGCTTTCACTTCCCAGTGGCCCTTGTTTTTTTTAAAAAAATTACTATCCACCAACTCCCAATCGATTCTGCCGGTTTGTAAATCGGCTTCATGATCTAAAGTGTAGTGAACATCTTGAGACATGACATTGACTCGATAGTTCACTCTTACTTTACCATCTGTCTGCTTCTCCACTTCAACGGAAGTACAGCCTTCAACAAACTCAGGGTAATTCTCATAAGTGGTAATAACGGAAATTAATTTTTCCCGATCCACAGCTAAAACTTCACGATATTCGGTCTGTGCCATAAATTAATACCTCGGCTTGCGATCAAAATGATGATCCGCTTCAATAAAACGAACGGTGCCTGACTCGGATCGCATCACGACCGAATGGGTCTTAGCTCCTCCACTGAAAAATCGAACCCCATTTAAGAAGGTTCCCTGCGTCACTCCGGTTGCGCAAAACATCACATTTCCTGAAGCCAGATCATTGATTCCATAAACTCGATCAAACCGGGTAATCCCCATTTTGCGAGCACGTTCCTTTTCATTGTCATTTCTAAAAATGAGTTGACCCTGAAAATCCCCCCCCATGGACCTGAGTGCTGCCGCAGCAATCACCCCTTCAGGCGCTCCCCCTGATCCCATCAAAACATCCACCCCACTATCTCGCTTACAGGTGGCAATGGCAGCAGAAACGTCGCCATCCCCGATCAGCCAAATTCTGGCTCCCGACCGACGCACTTCGGCAATCAGGTCCGAGTGACGAGGCCGATCCAGAATCACAACGGTCAGGTCACCGATTTCACACTTCTTAGCTTGAGCAATATTTCTTAAATTATCTGTTGGGCTTGCGAGTAGGTCAATCGCACCCTTTGCATCGGGACCGACGGCTATTTTCTCCATATAGGTGTCTGGTGCGTGAAGAAATTCGCCCTCTTCAGCAATTGCAATCACTGAAAGGGAATTATTCCCGCCTCGAGCACAAATGGTCGTTCCCTCAAGCGGATCTAAAGCTAAATCCAACTTAGGTCCTCCCCCACGGCCAACCTTCTCTCCAATATAAAGCATCGGAGCTTCATCTCTCTCCCCTTCGCCAATGACTACAGTCCCATCAAATTGAATAGAATTCAGCATTTGCCTCATGGCCTCAACAGCTGCGTGATCCGCCGCCTTTTCGTCCCCACGCCCCATAAGACGAGCGCTCTCTAATGCAGCAGCTTCTGTCACTCGAACAAATTCCAATGCAAAATTTCGATCCATTTTGTCAAACCTCCCTAAGAAAGACTCGAGATCAATTTTATATCCCTCACAAATTGAGCTGATGCAAACACCGACTCTTGAGGTCCTGAGGAAGGTTAGAACTCACTACGACTTTTTTTGCAATGCTCAACTTACCTGCATCAGGCGTTGGATCTGCAATGAGTAATAGGGTTTCGAGTCGAACAATTCCGCGCACCTCGCTTCGCTCACCCGATGAAGTAGCTCGACCGGTAGACAGACCGCTCGCTTCATCCCACTGGATATAACTCCCCAAGACATAAAGGATGAATCTCTGAAAATCACCCTCGGGCAAACGGCGCATGAGCAAATCAGTACCTGAAGGCCCATGATACCAAAGTGTACTCATCTCAGGTGACGGAATGGGCTTCATTTCCTCACCCAGAACCTTAGGATCTAAGAACTCCTTCAAGGCACGAGAAATTTCCACAGAGAGATCTTCAAATTCACAGCCCACGCAATCCTTGCGAAGATTTCTAACCCTTACCTTGAGCAAATGCTTTTGGCCTCGAAGATTGAGATATCCCGTAAGTTGACTCCCTACAATAAAGCTTCCCAAATCCTCCTCCTCTAATAGCCAAAGCCCCATCCCTAACTCCGAAAGATCGGTCACCGAGTAAAGCCTTCCATTGCCTGAAAAACGAAACTGTTCTGTAGCAAGACTCAGCCGTGGTAAATTTCTTCGCTCCCATCCGACCCCATCACGAAGACGGCTATGGAGAATAACAAGACAGAAAGTCAGGAACAGGCTGGGGTTGTATCTCGTAAACTCGAAGTGACTCCAAGAAGTCTTCGTG
>JANNCA010000372.1:0-4910 GCA_031386075.1 Oligoflexia bacterium | reverse complement strand
CCAATCAAAGTCTTTCCAGTCAAAATTAAATCCAAAGCGGTCGCTAGTCCCACCTTGCGAGGAAGCCGAATGCACCCTCCCATACCTGGGATCAAACCCAAAAGCACTTCGGGAAGGCCAATTCGAGCACTCGGGTCGTTTGACATAACAATCGCAGAAGAAGCGAGTGAAAACTCACACCCTCCCCCTAAGGCTGCTCCGTTGACAGCTGCCACTGTGGGAAAAGGGAGATCCTCCCAGCGGTCAATCATCTTATGTCCCATCCTTGAAAGCGACTCGGCTTCGTCCGTCGTCCGGGTGGATTGAATCATCTCAATGTCAGCACCTGCTATAAAATTACCTTTTTTACCCGATACTAGAACGAGAACTTCGACCTTTTGTTCTCTCCCCAAAGTTTCTAATTCGGCAAGAATTTTATCAAATTCATCCATCATCGCTTTGTTGAGCTTGTTGACTTTTTCTCCAGTGAGATCAAAGGTCAATGACCAAAGCTGAACTCCCCCCCACCGAGAGGTTTGATCCTCTAAACGAAAAGAAGACACTCCCTGATTCGTATTCATCGTGCTCAATCTCCCAGTGATTTCAGCCATCGGAACATGATTTTCTAATTCCATAGGTCCGCGGATCATAACAACTTTCTAATACAAAAAAAGAAAATTTGCTTTTGAAAAAATTACACTATGTGTCAAACTTTTATACATTTAACTACAACTATTTGATATTATTTCGCATTACTCTTCATAAAGACACGTAAAGCGATCGGTTTTGAATTTTATGTGTCCAAATCTTTTACAGGTCAATTTTTATAACTAATTGAAATAATTGAATTTTTCTAATTCGATTGATTGGCATCAAGGTTGCTATACCTATCTGAGACAAACGGATTGGCTAACAGCTATATCCCCCTAACCCCCTAAATGTCCCCTTGGTTAGCCAATCCGTTTGTCTCTATCGAATTCTAAAAACATGTAAATCAATCCCAAAAAGCTGATTCTGAATTCGTTTAGAAATATTCATCGACATGGCTCGGTAAGCCGGGACTATCAAATTCTTCACGACTAAAACAAGAATCCCCGAAACAATAGAGAGCATGAGTAAATATTCTGTGGCAGCCTGCCCGTCCTCAGACCTCAAAAAGGCTTTTAAAAATCGAAAAAGAAATGCATATTGCTTCACTTTCTTCCATTAAATCATGACTTCAGCTTCTCTCCTAGAGCCTGAGCGTAAATTTCGTCAACATGCCGGAGCTGATGGTGAATCGAACCGAGTTGGCGGATTTTTTTTTCAGGAAGCCTCTTCTTCATCTCGCTATGCTGAGCAACGAGGTCGACAAAATCCCCCTTCCCCTCTAGAGAAGCGAGGGCACATTCCTGAACCCATGCATAAGCTTGTTCCCGGGTGACTCCCACTTTAACCAATTCCAAAAGATAATGACCGGAAAACACAGTCTTCCCAACAGTTTGTAGATTTTTATGAACTTGTTCTGATCTTACTCCTAGCTGTTGAACCACCTGATTCATTCGGTGAAGAGCATAATCTAAAATGAGAGTCGCATCTGGAAAAATAACTCGCTCTACAGAAGAATGACTGATGTCCCGTTCATGCCATAAAGCCACATTTTCCAACCCAGCTTGGGCATAAGACCGAAGGAGCCGAGCACACCCTGTAATGTTTTCGGACGAAATTGGATTCCGCTTGTGAGGCATCGCACTGGATCCCTTTTGCCCTTTTTGAAATCCCTCCATCACTTCGCCGACTTCGGAACGTTGGAGATGCCTGAGTTCGACAGCTATTCGCTCTAAAGACGAGCCTAATATTGCTAAAACACCCATAAATTCAGCATGCCTGTCCCGAGGAATCACTTGCGTACTCACTTTTTCACGGTTCAAACCGAGTCGTTTCAACACCCTTTCTTCAAACTGAGGACCCCAATGAGGATTCACCCCTACTGCCCCAGAAAGTTTACCAAATCGGAGTCTCTCGAGAGAGTCGTTCAAACGCTCTAAATTGCGCTCCCATTCGCAATACCATCCTAAAAATTTGAGCCCAAAACTGGTGGGTTCTGCAAAAATTCCATGAGACCGACCAATTGTCGGAAGTTCTTTATATTTTTCAGCAGATTTTCTAAGAGTTTTAAGAAAATCTCCGATTCCCTGCTGCAAGAGTTTTCCTGCTTCCTGAACTAAAAGCGACATCGCAGTGTCAACCACATCGGAAGACGTCAATCCAAAATGAATGTAACGAGAAATTGGCCCCATCTCCTCTGCCACTGCCGTGGTAAACGCAATCACGTCGTGTCGAGTGGTTGCCTCATGGTAATCTACCCTTTTGGGATCGACGCCCCCTTTTTTTATCAATTTCCGAGCCTGCTTTTGAAGCTCATTCCAGTCTTTTTTAGGAATGATTCCTGTTTCTGCAAGCTCCTCACAAACAGCTATTTCAACTTTTAGCCAAGCCAAATAACGATGCCGTTGATCCCAAATCCAGTCCATTTCCGGGCGTGAGTACCTTGCAATCATCTGACAACTCCATTAGGTTAGAATTTTAACTATGCATATCGCTATTTATCATGATGCTCTGATCCCGCCTCTGAAATATGGAGGCACAGAGAGAATTGTATATTGGTTAGCCAAAGCCCTCGTTGTACTTGGCAATCGGGTCTCACTCATCTCAAAGCCTGGAAGCCATGTTCCAGGAGTCGAGCATATTCCTTACTCCAATCCAAAACACTCCTGGGAAACACTGATTCCTCCGGACGTTGACCTAGTTCATCTTTGGGGAACTCCGCGGACTCCCCCAGAAAAACCATTCCTGGTGACCATCGAAGGCAATGGCCAACTCGGTGAAAAATTTCATTCAAATACGATTTTTGTTTCTAAAAAACACGCTGAGAACCATGGCAGTCATTACTTTGTTCACAATGGAATTGATGTTTCTGAGTTTGAATCTGAACCCATTCGTGACGATTACTTCGTATTTTTGGCCAAAGCAAACTGGAAGGTTAAAAATCTTGAAGGAGCAATAAAAATTGCTAGAAAGTGTGGGGTCGAACTTAAAGTCATGGGAACTCGCTTTTCATTTCCGATTCAGTGGCGAGGCGTTCAATCGTTAGGAATGGTAGGAGACCTAGAAAAAAGAAAAGTGCTAAAAAAAGCGAAGGCGCTTTTGTTCCCTGTTCGATGGCACGAACCTTTTGGAATCGCTATCATCGAAGCTTTGGCCGCCGGATGTCCAGTTTTTGGAACTCCGTACGGATCACTTCCTGAAATCATCACCCCAGAAGTTGGCTATCTCAGCAACCGTGCCGATGAAATCGTTCAAGCTCTCACCACAGCCAAGATCTCCTCTCGTTTTTGCCAAAGAAGAGCTCTTGAAAATTTTACCCATATTCAAATGGCCAAAAATTATTTAATTTATTATCAGGAGATTTTAGAAAAGGGAAATCTGAATCAAAAAACAGAACATCTGGGTCTTCGAGCCTCGAATCCACCTGATACACTTCTGCCTTGGATTGATCTAGACGAAAGGCCCCGCAAGTCCTGATCGATGAGCCAACCAGGCGACAGATTCTAGTGCTGCCAAAGTAGATCCTAAATTTCCAAGCTCAGGATAGGACTCATCCGATGCAATCCTTAAATGGTCTATCCCTGAAGTCGATCCGAGTCCCTTGCCCTGATAAACAAGAAGGTTGTCTGGTATCGAGTCTAATCGGCGAAATGAGTAAAGCTCCAAAAGCTCATCGGTCTGCACAGGTTCCGGCGAATCCCCCATCAGACCGAAAGAAGCAGCCCGGGAACCTCCTCCGGTTCTAAAATCCGGATAAATATGAGTGACATGAAACTCCAAGAACGGCACGATCTCCATCAACTGACGAGTCATTCTACTGGCGATGAGCCTTTGGTACTCAATTTTCAAACTCTCATCGGAAAAAGGCATCACGGTTCTCAGATAAATCACCCGATATGCCGATTGCTTGCCTTCGGTCTGAACATCCGGATGAACCACCTCAATCTCCAAAATAGGCGATCCTTTTTCTCGCCAAACCGACCGAGCAAGGAGTTTGGATGGAACTGCCTCCTGATGGACCGTGAGGGCAACCGTAAACTTCCAACCTGAAGGAATGAGAGATTTCTTTTTTCTAGAGAGCCACTGCCTCCCTGAAAAGACTGTACGCGAATCCATTTGGCTTAGGGAGCAACCTAAAATCCCTCCTCCTGCGGCCACTCTATTTCCATGGCCCGTCACTTGAACTCCAATAAAGCGACCATTCTCTACAAAAATTCTTCGGCATTCGGTCTTCAATGGGACATGCACCCCTTGGCGTCGAGCTAAATGAATGAGGAATTCCCTATAAGCAGTCATTCCACCCTTAAATAAACCCCCTGTCCGCGAGAGGCTGAGGGCTTGAAGGAGTTCAAAAAGAGTAGGATTCTCATTCACTCCCAGTGTAATTCCATACCAAAGTCCCGCAAAAACCTCTCTAAGAACGGGAATCGAAAGAGAAACGTCTGACAACCTTTTTCTGCGAGAAAACCATTTGGCCACAGCAGGGTCATTTGAATCCAAGGTCTTAGACAATTTAGTGCGCAAATGGCCTAAAGTCATAGGCTCTTCTGAAGTGGGTTTTCGGTTGGGATTTAAAGTCAGGCGTTTGGGTAACTGATACCAAAACGAAATGAACTCAGCTTCAACAGCTTGAAGCGCACCCACCAGACCGAGCTGTTGAGTCGCCAATTTGCCAAACTCTCGATGAAACTCGTTTTGTAACATCTCTTGAGAGATGAACGCCAAACGATTATCTGGAGTCAGGACTTGCGGCGAGCTCCCCACGGTTTCTATCAAAAGCTTCTCAGCCGGTAATATCCCCAACTTAGTAAGACAGGAGGATATAAGCCCATCAAAATTTTTAG
>JANNCA010000333.1:0-1781 GCA_031386075.1 Oligoflexia bacterium | reverse complement strand
ATCGGATATAGTAGTGAAAGCGGAAAAATAAAAAACTCCCAAAATCGGGAGTTAGTTCAAGTTTCCTTCGAAAGAAATGTTGCACGCAAGCTCTACTTCAAGTTGTCCCAATTCATGTTCTGTTTTCAAAATGTAGTACGGAACATTAATTTGGATATTAAGGACGTACCTTTCTCGTTCAGAAATAGGCTCCCATAGTCCAAGTTTTTTAAGGTATTCAATCAGTACCTTCCTTTCACGGTAATAATCAAATAATCCATTCGCGCACGTGGAGAGGCTCTCCAATGCTTCCTTTTTGTCTCTGCCATTATGGCATTGCCCGATTTGAGGAGCGTATATCACATAGAGTCCTTCTTCCATAAAGAGGATGTAATCAAGTGTTACTTTCTTATTCATTTGTTGAGTTTTTAACGATTTCAGAGCTTACTATAACATGTTTTGATATACTAGCTTCATGGACTACAAAGTAGAACTAAAACCATTTAAAGAGGAGGAGGACGCTAAGTACAAAATCATTGAAATAACCGATATTACATATCATACTTCCCAGAAACAGCCGACCCGCGCGCCGGGCAAAAAGGTCAAAAAGGCCTTCGAGAAAAATGAGCCTGGAAGACTGTATATACCCCTGGCTCCACTGCCTGCACCAAACTCAAATGGAATCTATACCACAGAAGAAAAAGCAATTATTGTAGGTAGTCTTAAAAAGGATCCTGAATTCTTGAAAATGGTGGAAGAAGAGAACAAAAAAGGCTATAAAATACTGCTAAAATTTCCTGAAACAGGCATCACCATTCTCGCCGGTGCTGACACCAAGGAATTCCTGCAAAGCAAAAACGGACAGAGGGTACTTCGGGGACTTGCCAAGGATAAGCCAATTTCGTAAAATAGTGGAGTAAGTTTCTGCGTAGTAAAAAGTAGAATAGCTATCGCCTAAAAACCATGCCTATTCCGCGCAAGAAATGATAAAGGTTTCGAGCCTCTATTATTTCGTGTGTGGAATGGGCATGTTCTATTTCATGCATTTTATTAAGAAGTTATTAATAAAATGGTATGCAAAAATTAAAGTGGACTACAGTGCAGGTTCGGGTGAATGATCTTATTCCTCAAGAGGTCAATCCTCGCACTATTACCGATAAGCAGTTGTCGGATCTTAAAAAGAGCTTCAAAAAGTACGATTTAGTTGAAATTCCCGCAATCGACCTTGATTCAAAAATCCTTGCGGGACACCAGAGAATAAAAGTTCTGCAGATGCTTGGTCGAGGCGAAGAAATTATTGACGTACGCAAACCGAACCGCAAGCTCTCAGACGATGAAGCTAAGCAATACCTTATCGCAAGCAATTCACTTGGGGGCGATTGGGATTTTGACGCCTTAAAGTCATTCGACCTCGAGCTTCTGACCGAGGCAGGATTTGACCAGATTGACCTCGCTAAGTTCTGGGATGATGAAAAAGAAGTGAAGGAAGATTCGTTTGATGTCGCAACTGAACTCAAAAAAATCCGAGAACCAAAAACCAAACTCGGAGATATCATCACCCTAGGAAAACATAAGATTATCTGTGGTGATTCGACTAAAATGGAAACGCTTGAACGCCTCTTTGGAGACGAGCGGGCATCGATCATATATTCTGACCCCGTTTATAATCTCGACATTGATTACAACCGTGGGATTTCAGGCAATCGAGATTATGGCGGAAACGTGAACGACTCTCGGAGTTTTGAGGATTATAAAAAGTTTGTCTATGACAGCTTGAAAACCGCATTAAGCGTATCGCATGA
>JANNCA010000296.1:0-13835 GCA_031386075.1 Oligoflexia bacterium | reverse complement strand
AACGGGATTAGGCCTGAGCATTTCCAGAAGAATCATAGAGTCTCATTATGGAAAATTTGAAATTGACCCACTCTGCACAAACACCCGCTTCTTGATTCAATTGCCGCTTCGCCAGAACCAGGAAAACCCCACCTAATCACTGATTCCGGCCTCACCAGGATGAAAGAAAGTTTTTTACTCAGTTAAGATAAGGTTTTGGTTCTGCCCACTGGACCCTGGAACGAGTAGCCTCGGAACCAAACTCCCAGGAAGCGGTTCAAGGTACCTGCCACCGGAGACCTGAATCCAGATCCTCACCCCAGATACCCGGAAACGTCGACATCCTGCAAACACCAGGTCCATTAGCGTTCAAGAAATTGTTTTCGTGCGCGGGATCCAAATCTTTAACGCAGAAAAGCATTTCCTTGAACGCCTTGCCCTAAAATGTAATCTTGAGATCTAGAGCAACCACGATCTTAGAATTGGATGAAGGCTAAGTCGTAGTTTGGTAAGCAAGTTTCATTACAACGCCCGATACTGCAACCCGACGGGTACTTCCCATCCCTTTTCTGCCGCATACACAGGACAAAGTGGTTGGACAATTGTTTTGATATGGCGCGGGTAGTGGTCAATACCCTCCCATCCAGCGTGACCGCTTTTCATGATGCTAATGGGGTTAATAGCATCAGATATGTACTTCCGATCTGGACAATTTTTATCTTTGTATTCATCATCTAATCCTAAGAGGTGAGATATTTCGTGGATTGCAGTCCCACAGATCTCAGAATCATCGCCCTTAAAAGGTTCTTTAAAATGCCATTCATCCGAATAAGAAATTCCTGGCTCATCTGATAGGATAATTTGGTGGTCAGCATTTGTAATGTCAGAAGCTTTTTCTAAAATTAACTTAAAATCAATTTTATAACGGCTAAAAACCTCACGAATAAGTGGAACGCAAGCTTTAGTTTGATCGATCATTTCAGTTGCCCGAGACTCAGGTGTTAGCCTAGAAGGCACTGCCAAAGCGATTTTAGTTTCAATAGAAATTCCGCCGCTTCTAGAAAATAGTTGATATTTGACAGAACTTGATCGAACAACACCCGGACGACAAGGAGAGCTTGAATTGTAATCCACTTCAATAACGTGCGAACTGAGTGCATTTTCGGTACAACTGGTAACGAGGGTTTTATTTTCTGAGCGTACCTGTTCTCGCTCAAACCTATACTCTTCAACGGTTTTTTTTGGGCTCGGGGTAAACGGAATTTCGTCACTGCACGCGGCAAGAATGATCGACGAAACCAACAAAATAGAGACCAAAGGTGAGGTGAGCATGTTCTCTGGATAACAAATAAGACAACTTGCGTCAATTTCGTAGCTCTTTCCTTTTCCTTTGGTTACATAAGAAAAAAATAACTGAGCCATTTTAATGGAGATATTTGATCAAATGGGGCAAATTTTAAGCTTATTTATTTCAGTTCTCATGAGTCTAGCTTTCGCGGTTACATCTTACGCGGATGATATTTTTGCCCCAGCAAGAGGATCAGGCCTTCTTCTTGGTAGCGGGTACAACTCGGTCAGTGGTGCCACAGGTGGAAACTGTGTTGAACTTTCAGAGCTTGTAACTTTGGAATCAGCCGTTGAGGCCTTAAGAGGTTTAAACCAAAATCCGCAAACTGGAACCGCAGAGTGTCAGCCCTCTGGTCAGTGTGTTGAATACAATCTTTCGCAAATCACCAGCGCCTCTGAACTAAGAAACTCGCTCAATATCGACGCAAAAGCGTCATTTGGTTTTGGAGCATTTTCAGCCGATGCAAGTTTTAATTACTACAAAAACAATCGATTTACCTCAAATAATATCTATATTGTTTTAAGTGTCAAAGTGATGAATGCAACCGAGAGGTTCAGAAGATGGGTGCTGACTCCAGAAGCTCATGCAATCTTGGCTGGTGGGAACTTAACAAGATTTTTAGCTGAGTGTGGAGATTCATTGATTGCAGGCCGAACGACAGGTGGAGAATTCTCGGCCGTGATTAAAATTGAAACCCGTTCCAATGATTACATGAGTTTAGACCAGTCCATCGCTGATCAAATTGAATCCTGTAACGAATGCCAGATCTTTTTAAGAATGACACCCAACGGAAACAACAAGTGGCGTTTTGGAATGGAGTCACTTTTCACTTTTAAAGACGAGGCTACCGAAACTTCTCAAGTGAACTCTTGAGAGATGAATTGCCGCGGCAAAAAGGAAGACAGAACCTTCGATTGCGTAGCAAATTAACGAAGCGAATCCTTAGAGTCCTACCCCGCTGCAAACTTCGGCACGGTCATCGCAAGTCAGCATGAAGACTTCAGTCATCATCTTCCCTATGTCCATCATGACGCTAGTGGAAATCCTGAATATCCCAGAGGGAGCCACTCGTTCAAGTTTCAACTAAATTGGGTATATCCTCGAATAAAAACTCATCTCCCAAGAACAACTCCTAGGAGACGTGAAATATCTAAAGAACCCGACAGAGCTTGTACCTCGCGCGTGCTACCCATGGTAATCTGATAAAATCTGCGATCAGCAGCTGAATCCTTGTCCGACGCCTCGGCAAGGTTGAGAACCACGCTGGATGCGGACGTGAGGATTGGTCCCTGAGGTATGTTGGAAGCTAGAGTGACTTGACCTCCTTAAACAACTCAACTGCGACCTGATAACTCCTGAAATTATTGTGAACCATACGCTCATTGAGGGGTTGCTAGGACCTGGTGTTTTTAAGATGTCGACGTTTCCGGGCATCTGGAATGAGGATCTGGATTCAGGTCTCCGGTGGGAAGAACCAAAACTTTATTTTAACTGAGTAAAAAACTTTTTTTCACCCTGTTGCCTTATTACAGCCTCATTTCGACCTCATTCCTACCTAATTCCGGAATGACATATGGGGATTGTGCTCCCCAATCCACTGCCTCAATTCGCATTGTGCTTTACCCTTTCGAATCTGAACGAGAGCAAACGTGAGGCAAAACTGCTGCCCGATACTCCGCCAATCGAGGTTAATCATCTTGGTCCAGGTTCCTGTATTTATGTATTGTTTCCCATCGGGATAGATTTTGTTCATGGGTTTATGGGTGTGACCGAAAATGACCGTCTGAACTTGAGCCTCATGATCCAAAAGCTTTCGCGCCTGCCTCTCTAAATCCATCAAAAAATCAGTTTCTTGTTTGAGAATTTCAGCTGTTTTGACCAAACTCGAAGATCTCCGAGGACTATAAATAAAGCGAGTCTTCAAAAAATAATAAACAGAAAGAAAGACAAACTTCACGGTAAACCAAGTATCAAAGATGAGCCCCACCAAAACAAAGACCTTAATCGGGCGAACTTTATCAATAAACTCGCGCTCCCATTTCAATCGATTGATGATCTTAAGAACATAGAAGCTGCCCCAGGGAATATTCAAAACAGGCGTATCTAAAAAATTTTTGAGAATAGGATTTTGAAAATCCAGAACATTTCCAGCCTCAAACTGGTTTCCATGGTGTACTTCCACACCCCCTTCAAAGCGAACTCGATCCCGATCGGCAATCAGATGAACCTTGTCGCTGGGATAGCGCCCTTCGGGATCCCATTCTCGTGTGATCCTTTCCCGAATTTTTGGAAAAAAAAGATCAGCATCATGATTGCCAATCATATAGGTAATTCTTTTATTGGGCTGAGAAGCGAATTTTCTCAGCGCACCCATGACTGCTGGGTGGCCTTTGAGGATGGCCTCCAACTTGTACAAGGAGAGCTCCTCCGTAATACAGTCTTCGAACTCGCCATTGTAGGGAACATTCAAAAAATCGAGAAAATCTCCATTGATAAAAAGCTCGACGTCTAGGGGACCCTCCGGCCCCTCACCGTAAATTCCGGACGAGAAATACTCAAACAAATTGCACATCTCTTCATCGAAGTTAAAATCCTCATGAGCGTTCAGACGCCCCTCAAAGAACCGTCCTGCTGAAAGATGACAATCACTGATCACAAAAATGACTTTTTCGGCACTTGGCATGGTTGCTCTTGACTTTAGAGGTAAAATTCGACAAAAGGAATAGGGGATTTATCTATGGCAGATCGTGAAAAAAAATGGTCAGACAACGCTGTTGGCCAATATTATGTAGATGAGCAATGTATCGATTGTGATGCCTGCCGCACAGAAGCTCCTGATAATTTCACTAGAAACGACGACCACGGCTATTCTTTTGTCTTTAAACAACCCGAAAATCCCGATGAAGAAATCAAATGCAAAGCGGCTTTAGAAGCCTGCCCTGTTGAAGCCATCGGTTCAGACGAAAGCTCATCGTAAAACTAAAGAGAAAACAACTCCTCATTGTGGCTGTTGTAAGTTCTAGATCGGGTTCTGTTGCGAGCTTAGATCCCTGTTTCCAGAGTCAACAGCTCCCGACCCAGAACTTACCCCGTTTCTAAGTTCCTACTTTTGTGAGTTCAGCGATACCCTTTTTGATCGCGCGTTTAATCACCCCTGCTTTTTTTCTTCCCCGAGAAGTAATCGAAGTTGAAGCAGAAGCTGGAGCTCGTTTACGTCGCTCCGAAGTCACCTTCATTGCTGAACGTTGACTCGTTGCCCGAGATGATTTTGCAGGCTTTTTTGCGGCGGTCCGAGAAGCACGTTTTTGAGTTGCCATTGCGAAGTCTCCTTTTCACAGGGAGTCACATCTGCAATCCCCGGACCGCCCAAATTCTATTTAAAATTTTCCGATCTGAACAATCTGAGAAGGATCAATAGCCTGATTTGCAAGAATAGAAATCTGCTGAGCCACCTTTCTCGCTAAATCCCGAAAGGTCAATGCCACTTCTGATTGTGGATCCCGAATCACAATGGGACGCCCCTCATCTCCACCTTCCCGCACCTGAGTCACAATAGGAATCTGAGCCAATAGCTCTGTATTAAACTTACGAGCTAATATTTTTCCACCCCCCTCACCAAAGGGGTGGTGGCGCTGAGAGCAACCGCCACAGGTAAAGTAACTCATATTTTCCACTACACCCATCACAGGAATGCGCACCTTCTCAAACATATGAAAGGCTTTCCTTACATCCTGCATAGATATTTCTTGAGGAGTAGAAACCATAACTGTCCCGGTGACGGGTACCAGCTGGGCTAACGAGAGCTGAACATCTCCCGTTCCAGGCGGCATATCTACCACCAAATAATCCAACTTCCCCCAGTCGACCTTATGACAGAATTGGCTCACTACACTGTGAAGCATTGGACCCCGCCAAACTAAAGGCTGATCTCCTTGAATCAAAAACCCCATGGACATCACTTTGACCTGATGAGAAGTGGGTGGAATAAAAACTTCTCCCCGCTTTGGATCATTGTAAATTTTAGGCTGATCTGTAACCCCCATCATCGTAGGTACATTCGGGCCATATACATCTGCGTCCATCAAACCCACACTTGCACCTTCCAATGCCAGTGCAGTTGCAAGATTCACGGCCACCGTGCTTTTGCCAACCCCGCCCTTACCGCTGGAAACAGCAATAATGTGACTGACTCCCTCAATGGATTGAAGGGATGAAGGACCCCCGGCTCTTTTTCCACGAACCTCAGAATCCATTTTAATCTCAATTCGAGCTACACCCGGCACCGAGTTCACAGCTGCACGGCAATCGCTTTCAATTTTAGCTTTAAGCGGACAAGCAGGAGTCGTGAGTACGACCCGAAAAAAAACTCCTCCATCAGGAGTCACCCCAAGGTCCCGAATCATATTGAGAGTCACCAGATCTTGTTTGAGATCAGGATCCTGAACAGTGCGTAATGCCGATAAAATCGAGTCTTGGGTCAAATTTGCCATAGGACTTACTCCTATCAGACCTGCAATAAACTTCACAAGCCCCGATCTTTCATTTATAAATCAATCATGACAGAAAAGCATCCCGTTGCCCCCCAGAAGGCCTCCCAAACGTCTGCAGAGGTGCGAGCACAGATCATTGAAAATGCCCGGAATACACTCAAACTCCTAGGAGAAGATCCGGATCGAGAAGGATTGGCAGACACCCCCAGGCGATACGCGAAAGCCATGGAGTTTCTCACCTCTGGATACGGCAAGAATACAGATCAAATTGTGGGGCATGCCTTATTTAGCGAAGAGTCCAACGGCATTGTCTTGATTCGAGACATTGAACTCTTCTCCCTGTGTGAACACCACCTTTTGCCATTTTACGGTAAAGCTCATGTCGCCTACATTCCAAACGGAAAGGTCATCGGCCTCTCTAAAGTCCCTAGAATTATTGATGTTTTTTCAAGAAGACTTCAAATTCAAGAACGACTCACGACTCAGATCTCGGAAGAACTCCGGAGAATCCTCAACCCTTTGGGTGTGGCCGTGATCATCGAAGCCTCCCACCTTTGCATGATGATGCGCGGAGTTGAAAAGCAAAATAGCTACACGATTACGAGCTCGATGCTCGGTGCTTTTCGTGAAGATGCGACCACTCGCAAGGAACTGCTAGCCCTTTTAGGTGGGCTTGGAGGAAGTCGACGGGGATCCTTTTGATTGCGGACACCTCTCCACACACCATCCGACTGACCCAAGACTCCTCTATTTCCTGCCTCCAGTTTGGACTCAAAGAACTCCAATCAGAGAGACGGGTCATCACTTCTGAACTCAATCCACAAGGGGAAATCAAATGAAACGGAGATAGATCATTAACACAGTTCAAGGCCAACCCATGAAAAGTCACCCATTTTCTAACAGCGATACCAACGGATGCAATTTTCTTGAGCGGTGAACCCTTTCCTGGGTCAACCCAAACGCCAGTCGAATGGGGGCGACTCAGACCGTTGAGACCGCGGGCTCTCAAAACCTCAATCAAGGTCGATTCCAGCTTTCTCAAGAATCCCCCCACATCATGGTGAGGCGCCCAACCTTTGCCATCCAATTTACAAATTGGATAAATCACGAGCTGACCCGGCCCATGGTAAGTGAGATCGCCTCCCCTTTCTGATTCTGAAAACTCAAGGCCCTCAGGCAAAAATCCAGGCACCGGCATGTGCTTTTGCCTGGAGACACCCGTCCACTGTAGTCCTCGTCCCTGAGTAATCACGGGTCTATGCTCCAGGAAAAGCACAGTGTCTGGAATTAGATCCCGATACCGTTGCTCGACTAGATCCAGTTGGATCTCTCGGGCCTCCTGATAAGATAAACGGGTGTCACTCCCTCTTGGATGGCTTAAAGATATGAATTGCATGGCCCAAAGTCGCCTCAGCGGCCTCCATCAATGTTTCTGGCAAGGTCGGATGCGCATGAACGGTCAATGCCAAATCTTCAATATGAGCCCCCATCTCCAATGCCAGGGTCGCTTCAGAAATCAGATTCGATGCTTCCGCTCCAACGATATGAACCCCTAAAAGTCGTCCGGTCTTTGCATCGCCAATCATTTTGACAAAACCTTCGGGTTCAGCCACAGACAACGCACGACCGTTGGCAGCGAAGGGAAATAAACCGATCCGAATCTCTAGTCCCTGAGCCTTGGCTTCAGCTTCTGTTAGGCCCACCGTCGCAATCTCAGGGTCCGTAAAAATCACCGCAGGCATGGCGACGACATCATAGGCAGATTTCAGCCCCGCAATGGCTTCAGCAGCAACCATCCCCTCTTTAGAACCTTTATGTGCCAAAAGGGGCTGTCCGGCAATATCTCCAATGGCATAGATATGAGAAACCGAGGTTCGTCGTTGCGCATCAACCGTTAAAAACCCCTTCGAATCGACTTTGAGGCCCGCTTGATTCAGACTCAGTTGATCTGAATTCGGCGTACGACCGATGGTCACCAACACGGCTTCAAATTCTGACTTCTTTTCCTTTTTACTTTCGGATTTGCTTTCAGGTTTGCCTTCGGGCCCGCCTGCAGTCCAGGTGACTTCAATCGATTTTCCGTGGGAATCCTTACGACAGCCCTTGACTTGAGAATTGAGGTGAACCGAAACACCCAGCTTCTCTAATTTCTTAGCGACTACTTTAGAAAGATCTGGATCGACTCCACCTAAAAGGCCTGACCCACCCTCGACTACCGTCACTTTGACGCCTACTTTGGCATAGAACATTCCTAATTCAAGTCCGATGTAACCTCCCCCAATACATAACAAAGATTGAGGGAGTTTCTGTAGACTCAAGGCTCCTGTGCTATCGAAAATTTGCTTTTGATCAATATCAAATCCAGGCAATAAAGTTGGACGGGACCCAGTAGCAATGACGATCTGATTAAACGTCAGTTGCTGAGTATTCGTACTCGTCTTAATTTCTAGGACCTTAGGTCCAACAAATCGCGCTGACCCTGCAATGAACTGGCATCCATTCGCCTTGAGCAATGAGGCAACTCCGCCAGTCAGCTTCTGAACTACAGAATCTTTCCACTTCATCAGCTTTGGAAGATTCACCTTCGCTCCCTCGACTTCAATGCCAATCTCAGAAGAATGAGCCACTTTTTCGAAAAGACTCCCTGCATAGATTAGGGCCTTCGACGGAATACAGCCGCGATTCAAGCACACCCCACCGACTTCGGCTTGATCAATAACAGTTACTTTTTTACCTAATTGAGCGAGGCGAATCGCACATACGTACCCAGCGGGCCCCGCTCCTAAAACAACGACATCTGCAGAATTTGACATAAATTACCTTTAAAAATTACTTTCGAAACTAACCCTAGCTATCGAGTAAAATGAGGCTTGGATTTTCAATATATTGAATTAAAAGCTTCATATACTCAGCTCCAATAGCTCCATCCACCACTCGATGATCCAGAGAAAGCGAAAAATAAGTCCAATCTCGAATGACGATTTCTTCCCGTCCATTGATGACCTTCACAACTGGCTTTCGCACAATCTTATTTAGCCCCAAGATTGCAACTTCAGGGTAGTTGATCACAGGAGTTGCAAAAAGTCCTCCGATAGAGCCGGCATTGGTCAAGGTAATCGTACTTCCATGGAGATCATCCAAGGTTAACCGTTTATTCCGAGCCCGATCCACCAAGCCTTGGATATCTCGCGCTAACTCGATGACTGACTTGTGGGCCACATCTTTAACTACGGGTGCCATGAGGCCGTCTTCAGTCTGAATCGAAAGTCCAATATTATAATAGTACTTATAAACGAGTTCCCCTCGTTCTTCATCTAAAGTTGAATTCAGGATAGGAAACTGCTTTAGAGCGGCGGCCATTGCCTTCATGACAAAGGGAAGGTAGGTAATCTTCACGCCCTGCTTGGCCCCGATGTCCTTCGCTTGATTCCTTAGGGTTACCAATGCAGTAGCGTCTGCCTCTTCAACATAGGTAAAATGAGCAGCACGATCTTTAGATAACCTCATTTTTTCGGCAATTTTTTTCCTCAGACCTCTAAAGGGTACGCGCTTTTCTTCACCCGCTGGGCCCGGAAGAACTCGCTCACTGATTCCAGCTCTTACTGGAACTGCAGAACCAGCGCTGTGAATTTCTTCCTTACGAATATCTTCTTTCATCACACGGCCGTGAGGACCACTTCCTTTCACACCCAACAGATCGACTCCCATTTCTCGTGCGAGGCGACGGGTGGAAGGTGCCGCTAAAGTTCGGTTCGCAATCTGAGCTTGAGAATCGTGGGTCACATGTGACTCTGGTGAAGGAATTGAATTTGACGGTAACGAAGGCTTTTCCGCATGGGAAACTGAAGCAGCAGTTCCCTCAAAACTCAGCATGAGTTCGCCCACATGAATCATCTTTCCCACTTGAACATGAAGTTCTGCGACTTTACCCTGAAATGCTGAGGGAATTTCGACAGTCGCTTTATCGGTCATGATTTCGCAAAGAGATTGATCATATTTAACAAAATCACCTACTTTAACGCTCCACTTAATGAGCTCACCCTCATGGACGCCCTCGCCCAACTCTGGAAGTCTAAACTGCATTTTCGCTCTCCATTTCTAATTAAAAACTTAATCTTCTATTGAATCATTTAGTGAATCATTTAGTCTTTTATTTAAAATTTTGATTTTTAAACTCAAGATTTCTATTTCCGATCAGAAGGCTCCCTTTTGGGGCTGCTGTAAGTTCTGAATCGGGTCGTGTTGCGAATTTAAATCCCTACTCCTGGAGCCAACATGAACCGATTCAGAACCTCCTTTGATCATTCCCTTTAAAAATAACTCTCCCGCCCGATAACTCGACCGAACCATCGGGCCGGCGGCCACGTAAAGAAAACCCATGGCCTTGGCCCGAATCTCCCAAGCTTGAAACTCTTCAGGTGTCACATACCGTTCAACAGGAAGGTGTTGCAGAGAAGGTCTTAGGTATTGCCCCAGAGTCAGAACATCCACATCATATTTTCTGAGATCCTCACAAGCCGTAGCCACTTCAGAATCCTCTTCACCCAAGCCGAGCATCATCGCACTCTTCGTAAACAAGGATTGACCTTGACTTCTTGCGTACATTTTTGCCATTCGAAGAGTATGGAGCGACTGCAAGTACCCTGCTCTTGGATCTCTCACTCGATACTGAAGTCGGAAAACAGTTTCAATATTATGGGCGTAGACATCGAGCTGAGAGTCCACAAGGGTTTCAATCGCCCGAGTGTCCCCACGGAAGTCCGGCACCAATGCTTCAACAATGATCTGAGAGTTCAGGCGTTTGATTTCACGAATGGTCGTAGCAAAATGGGCAGCTCCTCCATCTTCGAGGTCATCCCGATCCACTGACGTCAAAACGACATAGGTCAAACCTAAAGTCGCGACACTTTGCGCAATATGAAATGGCTCTTCAGGATCCAACGGGGGCGGCACCCTCGCCGTCTTGACGGCACAAAATCGACAGGCACGGGTACAGGTATCCCCCCCAAGCATAAACGTAGCAGTCCCAGTTGACCAACACTCAGCAACGTTGGGGCAATGGGCTTCTTCGCAAACGGTATTCAAACGACGTTCTCGAAGCATTCCCTTGATTTTTAAGTACTGGTCTCCGGCAGGTGGACGAATTTTCAACCAAGGTGGTTTTCGACTGGTTAAGACTTGAGCCGCCTGGGAAGGTAAAAGGGGACGGGCCAAGGGTCGAGAATTTGCTGCGACCGCCTGCGTTAGTTCCAAGTCAGAATCTAGAATGGGTAACTCAAGAAATATTGCCATTTTACTTACGGTTATAGTGATTCGAAAGAATCTAGGCAAGAAAAAAGCCCTCTGGTCATCGACCAGAGGGCTCTGAGAGAGAGAGGAGTAGTATGAGCCGCTTCCTGCGGACAGGCGAAGATCATGCAGATTCAATGCCAATAACCGCACAGCTCCCAAATCAATCCCAACCGACTTCAGCCTTCAACGAAGTCTCTTCGATTCACTTACCTCCCAGGAATCCATCAAATCGCAAATATCAAGAGGTGGGCACATAGCAAATTGAACTGCTCTTAAAAAATGCTTTATTGAAAATTATATTTTTTAAGAAAGCCGAGGTTCTTTAGTTTAGGGAATTTCACTATAAATTCTTGGGCGGCCTGAACTTCTTCACTCGTTCGATTGAGCTTTTTCAAAAGAAAAATCGATCTCAACCAGGAGACTAAATCCAGATCGTTGAGGCGCTTCAACTTTTGAAAGGCTTGCAAAGCCTGATTAATATGATCAATCTTAAGATGAGCCTCTCCAAAAGCTCTGAGGACGACTCGATTGTCTGGATCACTCTTCAAATAACTCGAATAAATTCCTAAAGCATCCTCTACCTGACCATTTACAATGAGTTCCTGCGCCTCTTGAAGAACCCTTTCTTGAGAAGCCCTTTCAGAAGATTTTTCGGAAACCTCTTCAAGAGCTGCTGGAAGGCGCTGTTGTACCGGTGACCGTGATTGAGCCAGCCGAGCTTCGCCCAAAGGCTTCAGTAAATTCAACGACCGCTTAGCGAGATGCTGTCGCCAATACCTAAGAAGAGAGAGATCAAAAGTGACCCCACTGACCAGAGGTGGTCTTTTTAATATCAGCCTTTGGCCTGAACGAATGCGATTCGGATTTTGGATCTGATTCCACATGGCGATTTGTCCAGCGATTTTACTATCTTTGTATAGAAGATGCGCAAGAATACCCAAAGAAATCCCCTGGGGCACAACCACTGAATCAGTCCTGCCCCCGCCCTCCGCGCGGCAGTAAATAGAAAAAACGAAGGAGAACAAAAGAACAAAAGAATTAATTAAAATAAGAGTACTACGGTAATTCACCATGTCGATTCATATACGTGTCGGCATTTAAACTTAAATCTTTAATTCTAATTCCTGAAATCTTTTAGGGACGGCCTAAACTCAAAACTCTAGTGTCCGACGGAGATCAGTCAATTACTGCACTTGAAAGCGGAATTAAGGCAAAGCTATTTTAAGACGGGTGGATACTCAGTCAATTCCAGGAACATTCTCGTCCCATTCTTTTCCTGGATCTATACGATCACCGGATCAGTCATAATTTTTTTGAATATGAGCAAGAACGATTTCCTTGTTACTCAAAATCGGTTTGTCAATTCAGTCCTTTTGAGTTTCAATCCAAATCGTTATTTTTTCTAAGCGATTTTCAAGACAACCCCCGTAACTACGAAGTTTATCAAAAAATATATCTAGTTGACCCCTCTCTTTGAAGTAGTTAAAAGAAACTTGCAAAGAAATGAACAAAGCGTGGCCCTTATTAGAATTTCCATGCATGTGGACGGTGTGCCTGTGCATAGGTTTCAATGGAGGTTCACGAAGACTTTTATCATAAACTTCACTCTTGGTTATTCCACCACAGGACTCATTCGTGAGGCCATGAAGAAACTGCACATCGTCGATAATTTCTAGCACATCTCGATAAGCTACAGACGCCGAATCGCCTTCATATTGATTTTTTAAAGCCATTTTTATTTCATAATAAAATCTAAGATCTTCTGAAGTCGCCACCATTTCTTCCGATGATTTTGACTGTACAAATGAATCCACTTCATCAGGGACCACTTCTTCTTTTAGATTTCCATGAACGACAGGAAAAAATCGTTTCTCTTCTGCCATAAGCCGCTTCAATAAACCTTGAAACGCCTTAGAAGGGAGAGGCTTTCCATTTTTATTTACTTTTTCTTTGCCTTCTTTTTGTCCTAATTCTTCTCTATGCACTTTCAACAACTGACTGACAGTTTTTCCAGACTTCAGCACTTCCTCTAGAGAAATCTTTTCATCCACTAAATCTTGAAAGCCACTAGCAAAAGATTGCGAAATAGAAAAAATAAGTGACTGAAAAAAAATATAAATAAATAAAATTAGTTTACAATAAAAATACCTACAACTCATACCAAAATAATATTACATAAATTAATCATGTTAACAACAAATATCAAAACAGGACACATAATTTCATAGGGGCTTAGGGAGCTTTATCACCCTAAGATCCAAGAGAATATGTCTCTTTATGTAAGTTCAAATATTAAAAATATTTTTCGACTATCAGTAAGTTCGAGTTGTCGTTTTGAGACTCTTAACCATCAATGGAACTAGCCGACAAGGAAATTTGTCGCTGGGGACTTTCAGCAATAGTTAAGTTAAGTTAAGTTAAAATTCCACTAGACACATACTACACTATCATTATTCTTATTGCTTCTCTACCTCAGAACGAATTCCACCAATCTCAAATCAACAACCAACTGACCTAGGTCAATTTCGACCTTCTATGTTATTTGAGACCATTTATATTCTGATGACGGTTATTAAATATTTTTAATTTACTTATTCTACATAAAAAAATACTTCTCACAACCAAGGCATATTTGATTTATTCTTTTTTTAAGCATAAAATAAAAATTAAATATTGCTACTTTTTTTGTTCTAGTTTTAAATTTGCATTTTACTCTGAGGTTTTAA
>JANNCA010000184.1:0-8601 GCA_031386075.1 Oligoflexia bacterium | reverse complement strand
CTTCGATTGCCCCATGAGTCACCCAACAAATGATACCCATAGTCAAAGCGACTCCTAAATACTGAGTAAATCCTTTCAGAAGGGGGAAAAGATTAAACTCCCCACCCTGCTCTTGAAGCAATTGACGAATGGAAAAGAGTAAAAATAAGAAATTAAAAATCGCTTTGACTATGGGTATCATTTGTTGGGTGACTCATGGGGCAATCGAAGGTTATGTGAATGATCAAACTTTCTACTCTTTACTGGGGAAGGCGGGGGTCCCTCTAGGTCGGGCAATCAAGATGAGTTTCCTTCTGGCAGAAGGAGTTGCAGTGGTTATGATTGCGGCTCGGGTATTCCGCTTGAAGGAAGCAAATGAGGTCATCGAACTTTTTACAGAAAAATTGAAAAATAAGCTGAGACCCAACTCGACCTGAGCTAAGGTAGTCAAGTGAGTGAACCCGTTTTCATTTTAGCGAGGGAAGATGGCCACACAGAGAGAAACACTACGATTATTATGCAAAAGTATCATCACCCGACTTGAGAATGGCAAGTCAATTAGTCTTCCAGCCAGACTCAGGCAAATTGTCCAAGATGAGGTCTTTGGTCTCATTGGTTCGTTTGTATTGACAGATGAGGATTTGCGCGAAAGAACGATGGCAAAAATAGGTGCTAAAGCGGATATGCTGCAGGACTCGGCCTTTACTGATAGTGATCAGTATCGGTCTGCAAAGGCAGTGGTTCGCAATAGCTTTGGAAGTGATGAATTGAATGGTTTTTACTTCCAGAAACCCCCTAAGTTTGTAGCCAATTCTATTGTTCAATACCTCATGAGATCTTCTCATATTGATGATGTCTATGAGACAGATGAGGATTTGGAGCAGCAGATTGTGGAGGTCGTAAAGAAATTTAATCCTGCCGAACTTCACTAGCCCGTTAACCGTGTTCCAAAAAATGATTTTATGGGTAAGTCTTCTTTATTATGTGAACGGATTAGCCTTTGCAGGAGTTCCTCTCGGCCTCAATGAATGTTTTCTTGCGGCGATTCAGCGAAGTGAAGATGTCGCGCAATCGAGGGAGCTGACTTTTCAGGCTGAAGAGACGCTCACTCAGGCGAGGAGCGCCTTTTTGCCAACTGTCACTGGTACGGGCACTTTTTTGGTTCAAGCGAATCGGGCTACTTCGACTGGAGTGAGTCTCTATCCACCTAATCAGAATACGGTGAAACTGACTGCTCAGCAGCCGATATTTCAAGGGTTAAAAGAGTATGCGGCCCTTCGGCAGCAGCGCGACTTGCATGAGGCCTCTCAAGACAATCAGCAGCAAGCGCGGCTTGTTTTATTTCAGAATGTAGTGATGAATTACTATCGAGTTTTGAGTGCTCAGCAGGATCTGAAAAATCTAGATACTGAGATTCAATACAATCAAAAACGATTGACTGAGCTGAATTATTTTAAAAGCTTGGGTAGATCACGTGATAGCGAAGTTCTCACGCTTCAATCCAACATTGCTTCTCTTCAAGCCCAAGTGGAGGCTTCGAGAGGGCAATGGGAGAATGCAAAGTTAGGTTTTGCTTTCGTCACAGGGCTGAGCAGTGAGACTCCGATCTATGATAGTGAAAAGATTCCTCAGGGGTCCAGTTCTGTAGATAGTCTTCAGAGCTATCTGTCGAGGGTGGATCAGAGGCCTGATATTCAATCATTGATGAAAACAGTTATGGCAACTGAAGAATCCGTCTCCATTGCCCGAGGGGGACACCTTCCAACGGTAGAGTTGCTCGGGAACTATTATTTTACCCGTCCTGGACTCCTATCGGAAGTCAATTGGGATTTTCAGGTCATCCTGACCCTGCCTCTTTTTCAAGGAGGAATAGTGCAGTCCCAAGTCCGACAGGCTGCTTCTGTGAATCAGCAAAGTCAGTTTGCTTTATCTAAGGCTAGGCGCCAGGCGCAACAACAAATCGAATCTTATTATAAGCTTTACCTAAGTGATGTATTACAATTGGACAAACAGAAGATAGCCGTGGAACTGGCAATGAAAAGCTACGGAGTGGAGTTGCGGGACTATCGAATGGGATTGGTGACTAACTTAGATGTGCTTCGTGCTCTGACTGCTTCCCAGGAAAGTCAAAGACTTCTGGATCGCGCCTATTTTCAAATAAAAATGGATTATTTGTTGTTACAAGCATCTGCGGCTCGGGTGCCTGGACTCCTTTCGTTTAACAATTAGGCAGTGTCAATTTTTTAGCGAGATTTTAGGGGGAGACCCAAAAGCGGCGTCTAGTAAGTAGATGTTATTAAACGTTTCTATTGTTAACTTTTATTGTTAATCATGGCTTTTGTCTTGCACCCCTATGCAGGCAGAGCATGTTACAAAAGTACACTTTTATACCTGTGATTTCTTTCCTCCTTTTGGGACTCGCCTTTTGGTCCACTCGAATGACCCCCACTTTGTCGTTCAGTGATGGGGCCCTCGTCCTGGAAGAAGCGAGTTCGGTTTCGCTCCCCCGGCAAAGTGAGCTGGTTGAAACCTTGGATCGGATCGTTGCTTACGAACACTATTACTTTTCGGTCTATGGGCATTTTACAAAATTGCTCAATCGAATTGGCTACAAGCCTCCTCGTAATCTCTCCGAGAGCTATGACATTCGAGTGGTTGAGGCTACGAACGATCGGCTCTTAGTGACTGCTTTTTCTGAGGTCAATGGGAAGACAAGAGATTTAGCTTCGATTGATCAGGGTTATCGAATTCATGCGACGTTTGCAGTGCCTAAGCCACGGCCTGAGTATTTGAAGGTCGTGGCCTTCAAGCATCTTCGGCTATTGAGGAATGCTCTAGCTGGGGGAAATAGTTCTGAAGAGAGTGTATTTAAGGGGTATTTTCGTTATTCGGTAACCACAGATTCAAAAAATGAAAGGGTTGCTTCAGCAGTAGGGTTGCGTTCCCCTGTCGAGAAGGTCGAGCTTGAACTGAATAGTCAGAAGGACCTTGGACTGGTTTGGCATTCAGATTCATCATTGCCTTCAGGGGGTTACGCAGATGGCCTTCGATTGGATGACGACGAAAGAACTCTCGGGTATGAATCCCCTCATACCGGGCAAAACGCGGCAGAGGCGACAGACAACCTTCAGGAGGAGGCTTATCTGGCTCAGAAAATTTTCCACGGTGAGGTCGGGCGCTACGCTAAGACTTGGTCTGAACTTTCTCAAATCGCCCAGTTTCACTTTGAAGGACGAGAAGGTGCAGATGCGCTGATGAGTCCACAGGATGGGCAACCCCTCATTCGTGCACCCAGTCGTAATATTACGTCCATCTCGTCGCAGACCCCTCTTGAGATTGAAAGGATTTCTCCGGATGAGCTACCCAGTCGAGTTCACCCGTAAAAAGGGTAAAGTTTGACAATTTTGAGCAGGTTCGGCTAAAATTAAGGATGAGTCGGGTCTCATTCTAGGGGCTCTTCGTGGTTTTCTATGCGATTACCTTAATTTAAAGACGGATAGGGCTTTTTGGAATGAATGGTTTGTATTCAAAGAAAAGACAGTTATTAAATTATTTTATTGCGGCACCCATGACGGGGTCGTTGCTCATCATGGGGCTTGTGACCGGATGCGCACACGTCAAGCCAGTCGCTCAAAGCGAACCGAACACCCTAGCAGAAATCCCTCTTCCCAAGACGCTGACTGAAGTTTTGCAGCAGGATATCAGTGGTCAGCAATCCTCTCGTTCAAATACGTTGCCTAAGCCCGTGGTCATTGAAAATGGAGAAATTATTGCTCAGGGAGTGAAATTGAAGAATATTCACTTCGACATTCCGATTACCATTAATTCGAGAGTTGAATTTTGGATTGATTATTTCTGTGGCAGAGGTCGCGGGTATTTTGAAAAGTATTTGGAGCGATCCGAATACTTCATTCCTTATATCGTTCCCCTTTTAAAGCAAAATGGGCTTCCTGAGGACTTAGTTTATTTGGCCATGATCGAGAGCGGATTTAATAATTTGGCCCGCTCAAGAGCAAAAGCAGTTGGTCCTTGGCAATTTATCTCAGCAACCGGCAAGCGCTATGGGTTAATGGTGAATTGGTGGGTGGATGAACGCAGAGATACAGGTAAAGCTACGATGGCAGCCGTGGGATACTTGAGAGACCTCTATACTATTTTTCAAAGCTGGGAGTTGGCAGCTGCAGCCTATAATGCAGGCGAGGCGAAAATTGCCCGTGCAGTGCGCCGTTTTGGAAGTAAAGATTTTTGGGTTGTTTCAAGACATCGATTTTTAAAACCTGAGACACGAGATTATGTTCCCAAAATTATTGCTGCAGCACTGATTGCTAAGAATAGGACCCAGTTTGGTTTCCCAGCGGGCTATGTTCCACAAAAATCTGATGAGATAGTCGCAGGAGATGGTGAAGTGGTTAAGCTCGTTACCATGGAAAAGGCTGTTGAAGATAAAGAGTACCAGACTGAAAAAGAAGCTGACTTGAGTCACGGCGTTGCCAAAGTGATGGCCGTATCGGATGATTTAGATGGGTCAGATGACGATGGTGATTTGGCGTCTGCGTCTGAGCCTGATTTAAAGTCAGCCTCAAAATTAGATGTTCACAATGGCGTGGATCGAGTTCAAGCTAAAGTGGGTCCTTTGGCAAAACCCATTCAGACTCCCCATGTGAATAAGTCAGGGGAAGTCGGTGGGGAAGAGCTTGCAGAGTTTGAAGTTCAAAGCCCAGCCGATTTATTGAAGGTGGCCCGAGCAGCGGGATTGTCCTATTTAACTGTAAAATCATTGAATCCAGAGATTCTTCGCTGGTGTACGCCTCCTACCGTAGGGACCTACCGGCTGAAGCTTCCTGCTTTTACACGGGATAAATTTTTGCAGACTTATAATCATCAGGCATTCCCAAGAAAAGTTCAGTTTATGATCTATCAGGTCCACCGAGGTGAAACTTTGGTGGGAATTGCGAAGCATTTTGGGATTAAGGTGGACCCGATCAGTGACCTGAATGGCGTTCCACCTCGGATGCCTCTGAGGAGTGGGGCAAAAGTACTTTTGCCGATGCCCAACGATCGGTCTAGAACGTTTGCATCTCTCGAGGTACGAGATCCTCCAGAGAGGGCAAAACGTCATCGACATCGCCGTAACCGTCATGGAGCAAAGAATTATAAAGCGAATTTAAAACACCAAGAAGCCGCACGCTCGCTCAGGGCCCGAGCCTCTATCGATCATCCAGAAGGATAGGTTGATAGGCAGAATAGTAAGCGACGCAGGCTCCCAAGCGGAGTGAATCATGTCACTGATTGTTCAGAAATTTGGGGGTACGTCCGTGGGTACTCCAGAAAGAGTTCGCAGTATAGCTCAGCGTATTTCACAAACTTACGCAGAGGGGCATCAATTGGTTGTGGTCGTGTCAGCCATGGGCCACACGACAGATGAGTTGATTGATCTAGCTCATCAGGTTTCCCGAAGTCCAGCTCATCGGGAAATGGATATGCTTCTTTCCGCGGGAGAACGAATTTCAATGGCTTTGCTGAGCATGGCTCTGGTGGACCTCCGGGTGCCTGCCATTTCTTTGACTGGGTCACAGTCAGGCATTATTACGGATCAAAGTCATCGGCGGGCCAGAATTCGTAGAATTCTGGGGGGGCGAGTGAGAACCGCTCTAGCGAACGGCAGTGTCGTGATTGTTGCGGGATTTCAGGGGGTCAGTGAATCCAAAGAAATTACTACCTTAGGACGAGGGGGATCAGATACTACTGCTGTAGCACTGGCCGCCGAATTGAGGGCAGATATCTGTGAAATTTTTACCGATGTCGATGGTGTCTATACTTCTGACCCACGGGTTGTCCCCCAGGCAAAACTTTTAAAGACGATCTCGCACGATCTGATGGTAGAAATGGCGACTCGCGGCGCAGGAGTTCTCCACTCTAGAAGTGTAGAACTGGCTCAGCAATATGATGTGCCTCTGAAGGTGAGAAACAGCTTGAATGGGAATGAAGGTACTTCGGTGAAAAAACAGTCGGGTCATGAATTTTATTCAACTGGAACTGGAATGGAAGAGTTTGGTGTTACCGGTATTAGTGCTGACGCGAGCAAAGTGTTGATTCACGTGACCTTAGCGCGAGCTACCGTCGTAAGTGCACTTTGGGAAAAGGCCGCTGGGTCCCATTTGTCGATTTTGTCTCCCATATTTTTAGACAGTGAGGTTCGGTTTTTTTCCGATGGAGATGGTGAAATGGAGTGGCGCAAGCATTTGGAACAACTCATTGTGGACGGTTTTGTGAAGCAGTATGAAATTTCCCCAGATATTATTCCCTTATCAGTCATTGGGAATCGATTCTCTCAAGATGGTTCGGCATTGCAACAGATCATTGAAACTCTGGCCGCAGTCGATATTCATGTGCGCTTGGCTACAGCTTCGTCTCTGGCCGTGACGTTAGGTGTATCGAAAAACCGGGTGAACGAGGGTCTTCGCGCCTTACATAAATTTTTTCTAGAGCCTCAGGTGCCGACTCCTCAGGGGCAGTTGCCATGACCCCTCAGTCAAAGCCAGTGGCTGTGATTGGGGACGGATGGGCTGCATTGGCCTCCGTAGGGTTCCTGGCTTCATCGGGGGTGGACGTCAAATGGATTGTTTGCCGGGGAGCCCGAATTTTGAGCCCGCTCGCCAGTTTAGAGTGGGGGCCTGGTGTTTCTGTTTTAAATGAGCTTGCACTCAAATTAGGAGTTACCTGCGGAGATTTACAGACCGGTTTGTGGATTAGGGAATTTAGAAACAAAGCATTTCGTGAGCCGATGTGGGCTAAGTCACCGACTCCTGAGGATCGATTGCAGGTGAGGAATGAACTTCTTTGGGAGCCCGAAAGGCAAGTAGTCGGAGTTTTTGAGGCTCGCTGGGATCTAATGACTCCTGTTGAAATCGAGGGTGAAATTCGAAAAGGACTGGTCAGCGGACGCTTTCCCCATCTCAGTCGGGTGGAGGGAGTGCCTGTGGTCGGGTTTGAAAAAAACGGAAATGATGTGGTCGCTGTTAAATTGGGCTCGGGTGAAAGCATTGAGTGTAGCCAGGTTGTTTACGCAGATCGATGGAGCCATTTGCCAGGGCTCGAAGGGATGCCGAAGGGAATGAGTTTTCTAAGAAACCGCGAGGCAATGGGAGTATTGCAGGCGAGCTTTACCCACGACTTTCCATCAGGCGGTGGGGCTCCGGCAAGTAGCTATTTTGCACCCTTGTTTCGTGCTCCGGGGAAAGATATTGAGAGGCATGTTTGGGGACATTTTTCGTCGGATGGAAAGAAAAGCGTTTGGACCCTTTGTCTATCGCCCGAAGAGATTGAAGATAACCACGAGATTAGCAAAAAGCTGCGGAGATTAAAGGGTACTCTCGATCGAATGTTTCAGGGGAGCGATTTAATTCCTCCTGGAAAGTTAAATTTTGGTGCGACTATTTTAGAAGAGCAGGTTAGGTTTGAAGAAGAGGCTTTTTTTACTCAAGGTAAGGCATTGACTGAGCCTCTGACAATGCCTGAAGTTGTTGGACTGGTGATTCTCACTGATGGTTACGGTTCGTCTAGAGCCTTTCAGCAGGTCGGAGAAATGCTTGGGGTAGCAGGAAGTTCAAAATCGGCTAGTGTTGATGCCGAAAACAGGGAGCTAAAGTCGCAAGCCTTAGATTTTGTGAGCTAAGGTAAGAGTTCACTAAATAAGGGCAATGCATAAATAATTTACATAATATGCTTAATTTGATTAGTCAAAACAGACATGTGTCCCTTGAGATTTAATTTAAATAAATAAGTAGTGGGAGTATCATTGAGTCATGGGAGTCCAGAAAGCCACAGGTTGGTTTTTTTGTTTTTTTTTTGACTCTAGGGCTTCTCGTGTCGAGCTGCGGCCCTGGATTTATGAGCAGGCCTCTACTCTCTATGAGCTCTCTTTCTGGTCTGACTGTTTCTAGCTCAACCTCAAGCTCGACCCAATCTGTCTCATTGGCTCTCGGCGGTAGCAGCGCGCTCACCTGCTCTTCTTCCACGCTGACGGCGACCTCCTCGAATCCTTCCGTGCTGCCGGTGAGTTCGATTTCGTTCAGTGGGAGTTATCCTCAATGCACAGCTACTTTAGCCCTGGCTGCGTCGATTCCAGCAGGATCCACAAAACTTACTTTTAGGGCTCAATTGGGTCCTTTGAATGTTTCACAAAGTTTTACGCTCACGGTGAGTCTTCACCCTTGTAGTTCAGGGGTGACGTCATTTTCTTACACTGGATCCAATCAGAGTTTTACTTTACCGTCCATCTGCTCGGGGTTTCCATATGTGCTCGGTAAGTTCTGGGGCGCTGGTGGTGGGGGTGGATACAATGCGGATTCTTCTGTCTATACCGGTGGGGGCGGGGGTTATGTTCTGGCTCAAGTTCGTTTATCTACCTCGACCGCTTACACAGTAATCGTGGGAGGAGCAGGTAGTGGAGGTGTTGCGAATGTAACTTCTTCAGGAGCGTTTGGGGGAGGAGCGCCATCAGGAGCCGGAGCCCCTATTCAAGCTGGCGGAGGGGGAGGGGGTCGTTCAGGTCTGGATCTAGGGGCTGCTGAGTGGGTCTCGGCTGGTGGTGGGGGTGGATACAATGCGGATTCTTCTGTC
>JANNCA010000265.1:0-1504 GCA_031386075.1 Oligoflexia bacterium | reverse complement strand
ATTTCTTCGATAGATAAACTGAGGGTGCCGCGAACGGGAACCTCCCGCAAGGGCGGTGGTGGATGTGGAAATTATTTTGAATATTTGTTTGCTTTAAGTAAGCGCTCGGTGCAGCAAGAAACTCCCTATAAGGTAATGTCGCTTAGATAAGCACAAGCAACTGGAATCAAAAGAGAAATTTCAAAATTTTATTGGATAAAATAGAAAAGCAGCTACCTTGCGTTTACCACAACTTAAGGAGCTGCTTCATGGAAAAATCTCGCGCATCCAGTTCAAATGGTCAAGTCCCTTTTGCAAGCAATCAAGATTGGACTCTGGCAGACTTTAAATCCGTATTTGATTCAGACAGAATTCAGGAACAGATTAATCGATACTATCCAAACTTTCGAAATCGGGGGCTGGGTCCGACGGTAACACTGGGTGCGTGGATCACGCAAAACCTTGCGGCAGATCGAACGTGCTCAGCGGCGATAGATCGTGTTAATGCCGATCGAATCGTAAATGGGCTTGAGCCTTTGAGCTCAGCTACGGGCGCATACTGTGGAGCCAGGGAACGAGTGCCGGAAGATCTTTTGAAAGAGACGCTTTGCCAAGAAGGTAAACAATTGGAGCAGTGTGTACCTAAAAAGTGGAACTGGAATAACAAATCAGTCATATTAGCTGACGGGATGGTGGTCACGCTTTGTGACACACCTGAGATTAAGGACGAGTATCCACAAAGCGAAAACCAGAAAAAGGTAAATAGTCTTCCACAGGCGCGCATTGTGGGACTTCTATCATTAGCAACGGGTGGTCTATTGGACGTTGCAATAGGGCCCTATTGTGGGAAGGAAACGGGTGAGCATGCCCTTCTCCGTCAACTGATGCCCACTTTGAATTCTGGAGAGGTCCTGCTAGGGGACGGGATTTATCCTTCCTTTTTTTGTATGGCCAGCTTACTCGAAAAAGGAGTCGATGGAGTATTTGCAGCAGGTACCAGAAACGTGGACTTTCGAACTGGAGAGAGACTTGGAATAAAAGATCACATTGTTGTTTGGGAAAAGCCGAGGCGTCCGGAATGGATGTCACCAGAAGAATATGAAAAATATCCATTAAGTATTAAAATCAGAGAGTTAGAGACTTCGGTAAAAAAGCCAGGATTTAGAGCTGAAAATAAAATAATCTTCACCACTATTTTAAGCAGGAAAGAAGCATCTAAGGAAAAAATATCGATCCTATTTTCCAGAAGATGGGAAATCGAAGTGCATTTCAGATCTATAAAGTCAGATCTTCAAATGGATTTTATCCCAACCAAGACACCTGAGATGGTTAGAAAAGATATTTACATAACTTTACTAGGGTATAATCTTATTCGAACAATCATGTCTGAAGCCGCAGCCAAATATGGATGTCTACCGACTCAGATCAGTTTCAAAAGAACAGTTCAAATCTTTGAGTCTTACAGAAGGCTTTGGGAAATTGGAAACCTCGAAAGAGAAGACATTTATGAACAAATAATATGCAC
>JANNCA010000026.1:0-3110 GCA_031386075.1 Oligoflexia bacterium | reverse complement strand
GCTCGGCAACACCTCTAAGTCACCATACAATTTTGCAAATTCCTGTGCTTTTTCGGTGAGTTTTGCAAAAATGAAAAGCCGCATATCTTTCTCAGTAGCCCAGTTCATCACCGTTGCCTGATTCTTCATTTTCTCCCACTTCAGTACAGCAACATGGCTCACGCAAAATCGACTAGAAAACTCTTGAAGAGTCATTTCAAAATGATTGCGAATAAACCGTACTTCAGCACCAGTTAAGCGGGATTCCTTATGAGCTAAGGCACGAAGAACGACCAAGGCGAGATCATTAAAATTCAACTTAGGCGTCCAAACTCCACGAACCTTCACCATCGGTACGTTAATCAGGAAAATAGGAAAGCCAAACCCCGTATCAATAAATTCCTTTTGAATTTTAGTTTCCATACACTCTCCTTACATCTCTAAATCAATCGCAGTTATTATCAACATTCCCGACTCATCAAATGAAACAATGACCCTGAGTTCACGTCGATCCACCGTCTTGCCCCGTACCGAATAATTCCATGAATTACACGCTTCGTCGAACTTATCTTTACGTTTTTCATGATAACCATTTTTCAATACATACAGTATTTCTGGACGCGTAATTTGACGCTCATTTTGTCGATCAATCGCGTGACGGGTGTCCAAATAGGCACCTTTCTCAATGCAAAGACGAATCTGGTCCATCAAGTTGAGAAGCTTCTCTAATCGACTCACTTATTATTTTGTAACTCAGTTACATTAGAATGTCAAATCACCCCTCGAACTTAATAGCCCCAGTGGCTGTAACGGTATCCCAATCTTTCCCTTTTCTGCCCATTTCATCCCGACAATTTCGGGGCCACCTTCCCGAAGAATATGGCCGAAATATGCCCAAAGGCTTTTGACCTGGGAAGGGGATCCATAAAAGTGCACTCGTTTACCTGGGACGTAATACCTCAAACAAGTCGGGCCAACTAAAGCTGGTTACTGGAGAACCGTACCCGTCTCAAGTGAGTTCTACTGGTTTTTAGTCCATGACATAAAAATTGAAGAAAAAAGACCGGAAGACTACCCATTCCCAAGGCCTTGGGAATGGGAAAAGGGAGAACAAGCTAGAACTCTCCGGGGGTTTTGTCTGGCCAATAGACTCCCTTCTGTAAAATTCCACACCTTGCGCGCTTGCTTCGCGACCCAACTCATTTCCACGGGAATACCAGCTTCCGTTGTAATGAAAATCTGCGGCTGGAGAGATCTAAAAACTATGCAGCGATACATCCGCCTCGCTGGAATCGATGAGGCGGGTGCAACAGAAGCCCTACGCTTCATCCCAACTGAAGAAGCAGTCATGGAAAAAGTGGTAAATCTCTATAATTACAATAAGAAGGAGTGAATTAATGGTTCAGGACAGATGGCCCTCAACCCTAAATAGGGTAATTTATTTCTTTACACCACCCCATATAGAGTATAACATCAAGTTAACCACTCTATTAAAAATAGAGTGGTTTGTGATCAGCTAGCAGAGAACAAATGGGAAAAACGATTCATGAAATCCTGACGGACCCGCAACTTCCATTTGCTCGGAAGCTACAGATTGCAGCCGCATCGGAGCTGATTTATTGGGAAGAACGACTTGACCCTCCGAACTTATCTATACAGGAGTTTAAGCGGGTTCTTCCTCTCATTCAGTCTTCGACAACTCCCCTCTGGGAGGCCAGGAAGAGTACCCAAGCGAAGTATGGAAAAACTGGAGAGAAGCGCATTTTCAAGTTTGACTTCCAAATGACTCTTCTCGGAAAGCGGCACCAGTTCTTTATTAAAGGGTATTTTTTTAAGAAGGTATTCTGCGAGGATTTGAAATCCAGTCCTTTCGAAAGAAATCGAACCCTAATCTCAGAATGGTGTGAATATGAAAGATTGCGAACACGAAAAAGTAACCAGAAAGAAGATCATAAAGAACTATCTCGGCGAGAAATTCGAGGTTCGTACTCCAATCTGCTCGGTCTGCGACGCTGAACTCTGGGATCAAAAGACTCAGCAAGCATTTTCCACTTGGCTAACAAAGCTCGACCGTAAGAATCGTGATCGCTTCATTATCCAATTCACTTTGACCGAAAACACTCTCCAATGCCTTGATCGCCTAATCGGCGAGTTTCCGGGATCAGATCGAGCGAAAGTACTACGCGCAATGGTCATGCTCTTCACAGAAAGAGTAGCTCCGCGCAAGGAGTGGTCTGACCTCATCGAGAAGATCGTTGAACGAGAAGTCTATAAAAAGCTCATAACGGGGAAACGGGAAATAGTGAAAGTTCATTTCACTCCATTCGCCATGCTTGATATCGAATCATGGGCTAAGATCGCTGAAGTCAAGACTCGAGAGTTTGCAGAGAACGCAGCAACCCGAATCTTTGCTTTCTATATTGAAAACGATCCAGTCATGCATAAGTTCTGGGAAGAAAATATTCGTCCGGAATTATCATTGATTTTGAAGGCTGCATAATTGAACCTACATATCGGAATGCCTAGATAAACTGTAATACAAAAGGTGGTTACAGATGACCGTGAACAGCTCTAATTTTCTAGAAGATGTATTCAACCTCAGGGAGGCAATTCGCCACATCGCAACGGGCATCAATAAACATCAAGCTCGGAGTAAAGAAGTTACTGTATTTAGAACCACTGTAAAAGAGAACCAAACAGACACCGAAGCCCTTAAAAAACTCCTTCTACAGCAGCAATGGTATCACTGCCAAGGCTATGTAAAGTCCTTAAGCTCTTCTAAACTCCACTCCCATTCCGCCCAGTCCACAAGGGACATCGCCTTTTGTTCCCAACCCATATTGCCATGGGCAGTAATCGTAAGTTTAGCGCCCACCCTCACGCACTCCTCAACGCTCTCCTGGTTACAAAACGCGCTATCGGCTCTAAAAATTTTTTCATCCTGAAATTTCAAATGACAATAAACTTCACGAATCATCACTGAAGTACCAACCGAATTGAACGCATTGCCTGATCGCAATTCCACTGCGTGCGAGAAACCAAACTCGCCAGAGCAGGAGAGACTACTGAGACACCCGTTACCGCTGTGGTCATAGTCTAATCCCTCCACTTTTTCTCCGTGCTGAATATTA
>JANNCA010000142.1:0-3846 GCA_031386075.1 Oligoflexia bacterium | reverse complement strand
AGAAAATTTTGTAATCATGCAGGCTTTTTTCTTAAAGACGTCGTGGATAGTATAATTTTTATAGGGTACTGTCAAGCTAATAGTGTACTGTATTGGTTAAGTATAAGCGATACGGCCCATGCTCTCGAGAAATTGTGATTTCAAATTGGCTTCTTGTGCTGAGCCAAGTAATAAATTGAGTTTGACTATGTTATCTGCATTGAGGCTTTCAAATTGAAGATGAAATTATTTCAAAATTTAAAACCATGGAGAATTAAATGAATCGATTTTTTGTCCCAATTTTTCTTGCATTTTTGATTCATGCGAAGCAATCAGAATTCGCAGCTCACGCAGCCTCCGTCGAGTGTACTGATGGTATCGAAAGTTTATCTACAAAAGTAATCAATTCTGAGGCGTTTTACCCTGAAAGTCCAATTCAGGTGGGTGGTTATCTTTATTACGTAGAATATACAAAAAATCGCGTCATGTTTTACGATGGGACAAAAAACAATCAGGTTTGGATTGAGGAAGGATGCGGGCCGGCAGCCATAACTTCTTATCAAAGTAATCGATTTCTCGTGGCTTGTTATGACTCAAATAAGCTTGTCTTATTGAGCTTGAGTGGGCGAAAACTCAGTGAATATTCGATGCCCTCCCCGAATGATTTTGCTCATGACGCGACAGGGGGGGTCTATGTTACTTCCTCATCGGCGGATGGAAGTTTCGTTAAGGGTTCTCCTGCGACAGGCAGAGTTTTTTATTTGGATGGGATCTCCTTAAGAGGAGTAGAGGGAATTCGTCCGATTCACTATTCGAATGGAGTCGCTGTTTCTTCCGATGGAAGGTATTTGTTTGTTTCAGAGACGTTAAAAAATGAAATTCTTAAATTTAGAATTTTGGGTCCAGGTCGCCTTCGAGACGACTCATTTTTAGAAGATCGAAGAATAGGCGATTCGATTACTTTTAGGTTTCCATTTGTGGGAAGGGTGCCCGATCTGTTGGGTCCAGATGGGCTGAGGGTTGATAGCCGTGGGAATCTCTTTGTTGCTCAGTTTGCAGGCGGGAGAATTTTAAAATTGAAATCCAACAAGAAGGCGATTGGTGTCATTCATGTATTATCTTTGGACCCAGGCGTCTCTTTTCCAAATATCACGAATCTCTGGGTAGATGGGGACACGATTACGATCGCCGCAAGCCAAAATTTGCCGAGCGAAAAATATCCTGGGATTATTTTTCAGGTAATAGACCCACGGCTGACGACTCGTGCAAATCTAGATTGCGTCATATTTAATTAAAAACCACACGATTAGGCAACTTCAAAGTGAATCAAATGCACACTTTTCGGAGTCAACAGTTCCCGATTGATATAGATCTCAAGATTACCTTTTTGGGACAGGGTATTCCAGATCAAGTTCACTTTGTGGAATCCACGTTCCGTGAAGTCCGTAAGGAATTCTGGGGAGCATAATGCGCGCTATCGGCGTATCAAATTGAGCTGCATCATAGACTACTAGTTCACTCTCGTCTTTTGATTGATCATAAACTATATTTGCCAGCCATCCACCGTCTTCAGAGTTCGCCCTAGAAGGATCGGGAATAAAAACGGTTTCTCCGCTACTTCGACCCTCTCCAAAGGGGAGAGTTTTATAAGCTCCATTTTCAAGGTCGTATTTAATGAGACCGGCACCGGCACCATCCTCCTTGCTGATGAAGGTAGAATAGGCATATTGGAACTCGAGTCCTACTCTGTTGCGGTTGATAACTGGAAATTCTGCATTTTCTTTGTTTAAATATCCTTCGATTGTTTTTCCAGTAATAATATTTAAGTTCCATTGGTAAAGACCAGAATATTCTAGAATTTTTTGTGAATCTGAGGCTATTGCATATAAATAAATCTCATCGTTTTTTTCGTAAGCGTTCACAGTGTGAAAGACATAATGCGGATCAACTTCAAACCACCTGATGTCCGAAGCGGTACCATTTCGAGGTAAAATTCCAATTCTAGATCCTAGTTCTGGTTTGTAGTCTAGGTTTCCGTTCCAGAAATTGAACTTCATTGGAAATTCCAAAAAGATAAAGTAATTTTTTGTTATAGCAAAATCGTGCATAAAAACTTGATTTCTAAGTGGAATTGTGATTAATTGACCGTTTAAGTTTCCATTCTGATCGAACTTTCCACAATGAATTTCAGGTATTAATAAATTCTGACCGGACCAAAAGAAAAGAAGCTCACCCGTGCTTGGATCGATTTTAGGGTGGGCTGTAAATGCTTGAGTGAGTTCACCTTTAAAATTCTCTAATCCGATAGTACTCAAATCATTTGCCTGAATTAAATGAGGCAAGCCGACTTCCCATGCTGCCAAGAGTTTTTTATTATGCCAGATTACAGCTGTATTCGCTGTATTTTTAAAGGGTAATCCTGCTTGAATTCCTCCGTAAATACTAAACTCCAAAAATTTTTCTAAAAGGTATCCTCTAGTCCCAATAAATCGATTTACGTATTTTGCTTTTCCATCTCGAATGTAAATACCATGAAGCATTCCGTCTCCATCAAACCAGTGATGCGGATTGGATGGGTGCAGAGGATTGGGTCCGTTTCTTACAATGAGACCGTCAAGTGCGCGAGGGAGTTCTCCTTGTACTTCTAGGTCATCAAGGGTGAATTCTTTCATGACAGGTTTGATATTCCCCTCGGATTTAGGATTTATTGCTAGTGATTTTGAAGATGGATCTTGTTTTTTGACTTCAAAAATAGTCTTTGCAGATAGGATGAGTTTGTTGAATCGATTGAAATTAATGTTTAACTGTGTAGTTGTTATAATAGGTTGTTCCGACTTAAGTGCGTCTTTGGTTGAGCTATTTTTAAAACTAGTCTCGATTGGACCGATTTGGTATTTTTCTGATTTGGACGACAATGGAATTGAGTGTGCTTTAGATTTTTTTAAAAAATTGAGAGAAAAACTTGTAGTATAGGGTACCGTCTGTAATCCAATGATGAACGTTAAAAATAAAAAATGTAACATTTTGCACCTTTTTTGAAGGATTTTGGTCATTTTGATAAAACTGTGTGACTCTTAGCATAATTTAAAAAAACAGGTTGGAAAATTATGACTGGCTGAAGCCATTTTTTTTATGAGTTAACAGATTATTTATGTCTTTCGATCTTCACTTTCAAAGGTCAGATTTGTCTGGCACCTAGAGGTTGTAAAAAGTAATTTTGAGTCTTGGAAAAAAAAAGCTATGTAGGGTATTGCGGAGGGATGAAATTTTTGTTATTTCCGCTATTTGCAGCTCTTTCCCTGCCTTCTCAAAGCACTTCTATGGCGATCAACTCCAGAAGAGTGTCGGCCGCACCCATTGAAGTTTCAGGAATCTCGGGATCTATCGCTTTACCCGAAGGTTGGTACATCGTCGCTCACTCTACAGATGTGAGCGAAGGCCAGGTGGTGGCGAGAAAGCGGTTTAATGAAAATATGGTTTTTTGGAGGAAAAATGGAGAGCTATCTGTTTTTCAGGACTTATGTCCCCATCGGCAGGCAAAATTAAGCAAAGGCAAGATTCTTGGAAATCGTTTGCAGTGTCACTACCATGGAATTGAGTTCGGCACCCAGGGTTGTGCTGAGTGGGTTCCTGAAGTCAAACGGGGCATGCCTAATTTGTGTGTTCATTCCTATCAGACAGTAGAAAAAGAGGGCTGGATTTGGCTCAAGCATGGAAATGGAGCTGCCGAAATTCCAGAATCACCTGAAGAAGTCCGTGATATGAAGTACACAACTGCCATCTCTACAGTATGGAATACTCATATAACTAGGGCAATAGAAAGTCAGTTGGATTATGCTCATTTACCTACGGTTCATAAGCTTTTAG
>JANNCA010000126.1:0-4419 GCA_031386075.1 Oligoflexia bacterium | reverse complement strand
TATGCCATTCCTTAAAAGTCGGAGGCCAGTAACTCCGTTTGGCTATTGAGACAAGAACTGGGAAGCTGACTATAGGTAGTCTTGGATTTGGCTGAGCTGCAATCATTTCAGAAGTGTTCAGTCTAACAGCGAACAACCTTTAACGAGCCTTGTTGTGGGGGGCGGTCAGCTAACTATTTTTGGTCAATTCTTGGGTAAAAAAGTGTGAGTGGGGTTTAGTTGCAAAGGTAAATTTTTTGAATGGAATTTTAAGAATCTCTAGAGTTCACCTAAACAAAGAATTATTATGAATGAAAATCCAAACTGCATTCGCAAGCCAGAGTCTCTGTGGACAGTAGGCCTTTCGATGTCCGCGCAGACGAGTTAATGTCTGCGGCGTAACCTGGTTTTTACGAGGCACCGATTCTTATATAGTTGTAAACTAGTTTACTTTACATAAATAATGTAAAGTTCATAAACATTTGAATTGACTATAAAAACGACACTTACACCAAGAATTAGACAGATGATTATTCGGAGGTCTTGTATTTATATGATATTTTGCTTGTACTTGACTTAATTTATCCGGTAACATGGGGTGTATAGGGAGTTGTTATGATTAATTGGGATGAGCTTAAACACATTCATGTCATTAGAAAATTAGAAGAAATTCTAGCACTTTGGTTTAATACAGATATATTTTTTGTTGACGAAAGGGGTCAAATTCAAAACTATGACTCGAGCTCTAAACTTAAAGAATTTAAGAATCCTCTGTCTGTAGCTTTCCTTTCTAAAGATAAAAGCCGACAGCTTTTGACCCAAGCCATCACTCACGGCAATGAAAAGGTCTTCCAAGGTGACCAGTCTCATCTGGTTGTGAGGGGGCCAGCTGGGGTCGAAAGTTTGCTGATTTCCAGGATCAGCACGGAGGGCGAATTTTTGGGGAGTGTAGTTGCCTATTCTTATATTGAAGCTGAGATTTCTGCAGAAATGAAAAGTCAGGCTCAATCTACTCTTCATGCTCTAGGCTTGGAGGGGGCTGAAAGTGAGAGTGTTATTGCTGCACTATCGCAACTTCGTATCCTCACAGATGCCCAGAAGAAGTATTTTCATGAATTGGTGGACTTAGTAGCTCAAGAAATAGTGACTTTCCATACGGAAATCACCAAGAGAGAAGATAGAATTAGTGCTCTCAAAAATCAATTGGGTACCCGATATAGTTACGATTCTATGATTGGGAAGTCCAAGCCTATGCAGGAACTGTATGGGCTCTTAGATAAAATCAAGAACTCCGAGTCAACCGTTCTGATTCAAGGAGAAAACGGGACGGGCAAAGAGCTGATCGCCCGAGCGATTCATTTTAATTCTCCTAGAAAAGATTCCCAGTTTGTAACGGTGAACTGCTCTGCTTTCAATGAGAACCTTTTAGACAGTGAACTCTTCGGGCATGTCAAAGGGTCCTTTACGGGGGCTATCAAAGATAAAAAGGGTTTATTTGAGGTAGCAGATAAGGGGACTCTGTTTCTCGACGAAATCGGGGACATGCCGTTGTCGATGCAGGTCAAGCTCTTGAGGGTGCTTCAGGGCGGGACCTTGACTCCAGTAGGAGCTACCGAGCAACGTAAGGTCGAAGTTCGGGTTTTGGCTGCTACGAATAAAGATCTCAAGGAAATGGTTGAAGATGGGAGTTTCCGAGAAGATCTCTATTACCGAATTAACGTAATTAATTTGGTCGTTCCACCTCTACGCGATCGCAAAGAAGATATTCCAGTTTTGATTGACCATTTTATGGCGAGAGATTGCAAAGAAAAGAATTTGCCTCTTAAGGCATTTGCGAAACGGACGATGGAAAAAATATTTGATTTTCCGTGGCCTGGAAATATTCGAGAGCTTGAGAATGAAGTCGAACGGGTCATTGTGCTTTCTGGTGATGATCAGCGGATCCCTCCTGATTTATTGTCTCAACGAATTCGTGACTATGGTGAGAAGAGTAAAGTTCAGGGCGTTCGAGTTGCAGGCAAACTGAAAGATTCCCTCGAAGAGTTAGAAAAGACGATGATTCGGGAAGGGCTGCGCCGTACGAATTGGAATAAGAGTCGGTTAGCCAAGGAACTTGGAATTTCTCGTGCCGGTCTGATTATGAAAGTGGAAAAATATAACCTAGATAAACGGAGGATCCCCCGACCCGGCTCTAGCGAAGCTGCATAACGACCAGCCTCCTAAGAATAGGAGCAAAGTTGAAGTACGAAGGGATTGACAGAGGACTGTGATTGAGTGATTCATAGTCCCATGCATACGATTGTTAGAGGTCGGCTTATAGAAATCTGGTCGGATTCTTCTGAGGATTTTATTGAGCTGGCCGTGGGCACTGATCGGTGGGTCTTTAAGGCTTCGGGTGAAACTTCGGACAAGACCACGGAAAATCCTGCGGGTGCCTTGGGGCCATTTCAGAGGGGGGATTTACTCGAGGTTTGTACCAGTGAATCGAGAGAAGTTCAGAGTGTAAAAAAATTAGGGGGACCTATTCATGGCAATTGGAGTCCCCTTGCGGACGGGATGCGCTGGAGAAGGCCCGCCCCAGACCGTGCTGTTCAGAGCCCTTCTTTACAAGACCTACGAATGTTTCGCCTCTGGCAGAGACAGACTATTATTCGAGAGATTCGGGAAGATTTTTTTTCTCAGAATTTTCTCGAAGTTGAAACCCCACTATTAGTGAAGTCGACTTGTCCAGATATCCACATGGATTCGATCGTTGCGAGCGTTGGGCATGCCGGAGGATCGTGTGCTTATCTGGTAACATCTACTGAGTATCAAATTAAGCGCCTCATGGTCGGTGGATTTGAGCAAGTTTATACCCTGACTAAAAATTTTAGAGCCAATGATCAGGGGCGGTATCATAGCCATGAGTTCACGATGCTTGAATGGGCGCGCGCTTATGGTTCCCTGGCGGAAATCGAGGATGATGCCATTCGATTGATTCGGAAGGCCTTTCAGAAACTTTATCCTGGGCAAACTTCTCTCGATTACAACGGGGTTCGTATTAATTTTTTAGAGGGCTCATGGGAAAAACTCAGTGTTCGAGAGGCATTTCGAATTCATTTAGGTCTCATTGACGTAAAGGATTTTTCCTTGGAGGCACTGCTACAAGCTTCAGGTCAGGCGGGAATCGAGTTGCCTAGCCATTTCAAAGAAGACAATCATCTTGTTCTTTCGTTTTTATTAGATCAGCTCCAGTTTCACCTCGGGAGAAAAACTCCGACTTTTCTTCGTGAGTGGCCCGCATTTATGACTTCCTCTGCCCGAATTCATCCTCTCGATCCACAATTTGCTGAGAGAAGTGAACTTTATATCGCAGGAATTGAGATTTCGGATGGATTTCCTTTTCTGTGTGATGCCGAGGCTCAACGAACCTACTTTGCGCGTGAGCTTAAACGTAGACAGGAAGAGGGTAGATCAATAGTTATAATAGATGAATTGTATCTCCAAGCTCTCGATGAAGGGATCCCTCCTGGAGCAGGAATGGCTCTCGGGATTGATCGACTTGTGATGGTTTTGACAGGGGCTCAGGCACTTGCCGAAGTTCAGGCCTTTGCTTGGAATGAGGTTTAAGCTTTTTTAGTGTAAACGCTCTCGATGCTGTCCTGGATTTTGTAGGTCCCTGAACACTTCATTCCAAAGCGAGTGGCCACTTGGGCGCCGTCCTCCGAAACAGTGATGCAGGAGAGGCCTTGGGCATTCTGTGCTACAATATCTTGAGAAAATCGAGCCATTAGCATTTTGGATAAATAACTCTTACGAAGTGCAGGGGCCACACTATAGTTAAAAAGATAAAGATAAGGTCGAGGCTGAAGCGGATCGACTTCGGGAATAATCGTTCTCTCCCGGATTCTTTGAGGTACGGTTTGAGGGAGCTTGTTGAGAAGTTCAAAGCAGGACTCTGCTATCGGATACCACCCAGAATATCCGACTGGCCACCACGTTTCCTGCTTCGATAGTCCATCCACTTGAGTCCACCAGACCCGAAATCCTTGCGGAAAGCGGTGCATGATAAAAAGAAGGCGGTCAAAAGTGACTTGATCAATTGGATTTAAATAAGAAACTAAGTCGGTAAAAAAAGTGGATAACACAAATTTGCGCCATTGAATCGAAGAATAAAAGCCGAAATTCTTAGATTCAGTAGAGTTCAACGCATAACTTTCAAGAATCTGACTCCATTCCAGAGAAATCGTATTCGAAGGATTTAGGTTAGATGCCTTGAGTCGTTGGATCGCCTGGCGCCCTGTAAGGATCCAGGGTGTTTCTCCAGTCGATTGAGGCGAGGTGAAGAGTTCAGTCCAGTCGGGCACTGAATGGAGTAATTCGTGAATGGTAGGCTGGATCATTTTTCCCTTATTGCTCAGACAATACTTCGATGCATCGGATCACGTTTTGGGTCAAGGC
>JANNCA010000116.1:0-9100 GCA_031386075.1 Oligoflexia bacterium | reverse complement strand
TTTTTGAATTGCGAATTCCATTTGTTCGATGAGTTGGGCTCTCCTATCGATGGCCTCCTTGCGGAGTGAAATGTGGGAGTAACGATGAATGTCTAATGCGGCAAGCCTCAAGGTTTCAGGTACCGTGAGAGTCAAATAAGGAATTAAAATAAATTGAACAGATGGGTCAAGCTTCTTCCAGTCACGGCTTAGGGTTACCAAAAGTTCAAGTTTTTGATTGAAAGTAAATATTTTTGAGTACTCTAAGGCAAGACTCGCCCAAGTTGCGTGGCTACTCGAATTGCTTTTTCGAGAACGCTCATAGGCCTCGTTAGCGAAGGCCTTTGGATCTGTTGAAGGCAGGTTTTGGTGAGCTATCATGAGCCTTGAGATTGCCTGGAAGTCTTCGCAGTAGGAGAGAGGTGAATCGCTGCAGACTCCGGGATGTTGAAGAGTCTCCAAAAGGAATCCTGGCTTTCCTGTGAATGAAGCGAATAAGATAGTTTTTGATTTCATTTCCCAAATATCGGCAGTCTCATTATTCTTTTCTGAATTTTTCTTGGCTACCGATTCTAGGTACTTTCTAAAGTGAATTGCTGCCCTCTCTAGATCATACCCTTCCTCGGCAATCGAGCCGCTTGTCAATAAAAATTGTTGAAGTGTAGGTGGATCTAAATTTTTTTCACTTATCAGAGAGAAGTAAGAGATAGCTTTCTTTTTGTCCTTTCTAGCGAGGGCTGCATTGGCGGCGACAGAAATAAATTTTAGATTTTTAACTTGATTGATTTCAGTGGGGTTCATTTTAGACAGGTACTTGTCGACTCGCTTTATTGCTCCTGAGTAATTTTTGCCTCTATACTCGGTCTCTGTTATTTTGAAGTAGCTATCATCGCTGATTTTTACAAGATTCTTAAGGAATTCTCTGAGTTCATTGCTTTGAGGATCTTTGGGGTGAAAAATTCTTAATAGTTCGTTGGCTAGCTCATAGGCGTCTTGCCATTTTTCGGATATAATATAAGTGTCCAGAACCAGTGAGGCCGATGGAAGTGAATGTTGAGAATTAGGTTGATTGCGGATGAGTTTTAACATTCGTCTCACAGCTTGGTAAATCTGACCCTGGGAGTATAAGAGTCTATTGGCCTCGTAATTGAAGGACTCAATTTCAGTTGAATCTTTTTTTCGATTGCACTGGTCTATCCAATTCACCCATTGGTCAATTTCAGTAGCAAGAGGGGGGGTGGATGCGAGAATTTTTTGAGATTTTAGATCCTTAGGGAAAAGGTTTTTTGATTTTAAAATTTCGTACATACTCAAAATTGACTTAATTTTAGAGTCTTCGATGAGGTCTGGAGTCGTGTGTCTTCTTGGTGCGCTTTCTACTATCCAACGGTATTGAGTGATGGCACTGGGATAATTTTTTGCGATGTAAAAAGTTTCTGCTAGGTTGAAGTGAATCTTAATTCCTGCTGGAGTGTTTTCATAAATTTTAAGTAAAAGATCGTCAAGCGCGATTAGAACTGAAATTGTATGCTCGGCCTCTGGAGAGTTTTTGACTTTTTCTAAGTGTACTTGTAGAGAGCTGGCTGCATCACTGAGTGATTTTTCAAGATGGGCAGTGGAGTTTTTTCGAGTCAAAAATGACGAGAGGTGATTTAATGTCTCTTGGGTGTGAGCGTAATCTCTTTTAAAAATTTCGTTATCTAGGATTAAAAGTGTAAAATTAAGAGAGTCTAATTTATTTATAGTGCTTAAAAATATTGTATTCTTAAATACCTCTAAATCATTGTATCTTCCTTTGGATCTGAGTAATTTTGCGTAGTATTCCAATGTTTTACTTAGAGATGGTCCAGCTTGAAGAGATAAAATAAATTTAAGAATACCTTCTAGTGAATAGTCTTGGATTTTTCCCTCGATACCCGTGAAGTAAAAAAGGATACAATTGCAGTAGAGTTTATCTCTGTCAGACTGGGAGCTGGGTGAAACTGCAAAATTATTTATATAAAATTCAATTTCTTGTTTTTGGTAATTGATAGCCATTGAGATGTCGTTTAAGTAAAAATAGACGAATGAAAAATGATCGAGTACTAATGGATAGTACTTTTCAGTAGGTTTTGCGTTAAAATTTTTCAGATAACTGAGTGCTGTAGGATAATCTTTAGTTTTGATAAATAGATCGTAAAGCGTAAATTCGGCATTGACTCGGTCAGGGTGACGGGGGAAATAATTAATAAAATATTTGAAATTTTTGATGCTTTCAGCGTCGTTATCTAGTTCTTGGTAAACCTTGGCTTTGAGAAAAATGACTCTTCCTAATTCTTTTGATCGTGGGTATTTTCGGCTGAATTCTGCGCTCAATTGTAGCATTTGATTAAGGGTTTTATTGTATTCCTCAAGATTGATGCTGGCAGACTTGGTAGAGGAGCTACTATGAACCAATCGAAATTGAATTGCAGCTATTCGATTTAGGGTCTCTAGACTCCTAACGATCAGAGAGGGTTCTTGCTGGGGGTTGGCTCTACTTTTGATGAGAGTGTTGAGTTGGTTGAAAGCAGACTTATAGAATGTAATTGCAGAGGTATTTACAGTGCGATCTTTTGCGTCCGATGGATCAGGACTTGATGTAGGGATTGGGGCTCCATTTACGGTAGGTGAATTCAGAGCTAATAATATTAAAATCACTCTTCGATTCACTGGTCCTCCACGACAACGAGCTTGAAATTTTCATAGCCATTTGCCGAGGCAGATGCCAAGACTCTTTTGATTGTAGCAAACGGGGTTTGTTGGTCGGCTAATATCATCATTTGTGTGGTTTTTTTGAGGGTGTCCTTCCGTCGTTGGTGGATCAGAAGTGTATTGAGAGATCGGGAAGTTCCATTTGACTCTAGATCAATTGGATCGAACGAAAATTTAGAGAGTTCGGTTACGAGCTTGTCATCCAGAAGAATGAGATTTTTAGAAATTTCAAGTTTCAGAGTTTCAACTAAAGTAGCACTTTTTTGAGCTGCTGGAAGGATAAGGGTTTCGTGGGGAGTGAGCTTCGATACATCGGTCGAGAAACTTTTTAGAAGGAAAACCAAGAGAATTGTGAAAACATCAGCCATCGATGTAATCTGTAGTGAAACGTCTTCTGACTGGTTTTTATTTTTGATAAATCTGTTTTTCATAGGGTTACTTTATCGGGGCTGATGGCAACCTGAGGGATGACGGTTTTAATTTTTTCGATGGCTTTGACTATGTTTTGGTAGGCTACAGAGTCATCTGCGGTGAGGATACCTCCCTCTAGATTTGTGTATTGATTATGAACAGTAGAGAGATAGGATACTAAAGTGTCAAAATCCCAAGTACCTTCTTTGGGTCGGATGGAGTAATTTTTTCGAATGGATTTTCCGTTAGTTTGATTTTCCTGTTGGACGACGATTTGTCCTCCTTCACTGAGGGCGATTGTTAGGTTGATCGGAGTGGGAATTCGAGATGAAGTGTCGGCTGAATCACTGGGCACAGTGACGTCTAGTACTCCGAGGCTAATGAAGGAGGCAGAAAGATGGCTGTAGGTGATCAGGACTGTAAAGCAGTCAATGATGGGCGCGAGATTGATTTCTGCTTCTTGACTTCCTACCTTGCTGGACCCTTTTAGAGATATCATGGTCTATTCCTTCTTTTTTCGGTCGTGTCTGAAGGGTTCAATTTCAGCTTGATAGTAACGTTGCTTGATCATGTCAATCATTCGAATGGCTGTCTGTTCGATCTCTGTATTCAGGCGATTCGTTTTGTTCATGAGAAAGCTAAATATAATCATGCAGGGAATGGCAACTCCAAGGCCCATCATGGTGGCGTTCATAGAGGTTGCAATACCTGCTGCTAATAGAGTAGCCCGCTGCTGGGCACTTGCTGCTCCGATGGCCTCAAAGGAATGAATGAGGCCGATAATGGTCCCGAAAAGTCCGAGGAGGGTGGATACATTGGCGATGGTGGCTAAGTAGCCCGTGCGGACTTGAATTTTTGAGCTTGCTTCGCTTGCAGCGAGAGCGAGTCCCTCTTCGAGTAAATCTTCGGGCTGATGGGCGCGGAGAAGGGCCTCTCTGACGACAGCCACGATAGGTTTAGACTTCATTTTTTCGCAGATTGCCAGTGCTTCTGAAAGTCGATCTGCCATGACCATATCTCTGAGACGGTCGAAGAAGGCTGGAGCATTGCGAATGGGATACACTATTAAAAGTGCATTCAACCTTTCGATCATAATTGCGATTCCAAAGATCCCAGCCAGAATTATAGGCGCGATGTGGAAAAAATTTGTGCTCACAAAATCAATCATATTACCCATGTTCTTAACCTCATACTTTATACGGCAGAAGGAGTTTAAAGCTTTAGAAAAAAAATGATTAAACAAACGTGCTTAAGTTGCAGGTGTGCTCCTCCGGCAGAAATCCAAGAGTGAATAGGGTACCCAATGCATCAGGAGAGCTTGTTTTGATGCGGATTTTCGACTTGTATGACACTTGGATAGAGGGATTAAACTATTACTTGATTAATTTTGTATTGTATAAGACAATGGAGTTATAGGTTTAGTTAGGGGGAATCGAATGTTTTATACCAATTCAAACGGCTTGGCTCTGGTTCAGTACTTCATCTTTATTGTTCTGGGCGGGGTCGCCTCCTCAATTTCTGGATGCTCAGGGGGGAGTTCTACGAATTTTTCTAGAATGCCCACAGACGCAAATATAGTCGTGAGCGCTCAAAGCATTGATCCGATCACAGGTGCAGTGCTGGTGGATCGTGCTATGAATCCGGTGATTTCTCGCACGAATCAAATTGATCTTGGAGGCACTCCATTTGCGACCCCGATTACAGTCAATGCCTATATCAATAATTTGGGCGAAACGGCTGCGAATATTACAAAGCTTTCGGTAGACGAAACCAAGGATTATCAGGTGGTGAGTCAGTGTGGCAGTATTCTTCTGCCGACCATTCAAGGCAAAACAAGTCCAGCATCCTGTCAAATCACTGTCAACTTTAATCCAGTTTCAGGATTTGGTCAGAGAACCTCTAAACTCAGGGTCAATTACACCTCTAAAGGAATAGATAAAGTTTTTACAGTTCCTTTAGTCGGATATTCTGTGAATGAACCCTCGATACGATTTTCTGCTCCCAGTTTTTCATCGCCGCAAACCGCCTTTGCAGGTGTTAATAACGGCGAAAGGAAGGTTTATCTTTCACTGAAGTTTAATGGAGATATTTCTCCTCCTGGTGGTGCTACTATTACTCCTTTGAGTTTTTCACCTAACAAGCTTGCTGATAAATTTTCTGTGAGTCAACTCAATGTTTCTCCATTCAATGTTTCTCCATCGAGTTCATCTTATTCATTGCTTTTGAAGTTTATCCAGAGCATTAGCAAGGGTGAGCTGTCATCTCTTTCGGCAGGTCAGGTTTACAAACTGGTAACTCCCTATTCGAAGGCTAACTTACCCACGGGTCAGCCACCCTGTGGAGATAGCATTAGTCGCAGTTGTTACCTTCTGGTTGAGTTTTCACCTTCGTTCACAAATGAGACTTTTTCAGAAAATAAAGAGGCTTATGCGTCGAACTGGCGCGCTAATTTTTCGGCGTTAGCGTCGTTACCCTATGAGGTTGTTGGTTCTATCCTTCCAGCTTATGCTCACGTGACTCGGGCGTCCGTCAAAGGAGATGGAATCAACGGAATTAATCTTACGAAATTGACTATTGGATCGGTACAATTTGGGACGGATAGCTCGAGTAAAGAAATAAAGGGTCCTTATGATTTATTGAATAACAATACTTCAGCTAATGTTGCGATCTGGCCGAATAAAAACACGGGTGATTCTTTGGGTGTGCCTGTTAAAGTGACTGTACTGAATAGCTCTGGAGTTCCTGCTCAACACACGACTATCGCCTATGGTTCTCCGCTTTCGGAATCACCAATTCCCAGTGCTGGCTATTATTTTCAAAGTTCGGCTGATTTGAATTTTACCACTTGCAAGACCGGGACGGATATTCCTACGACTGGGTGTGTTTTTTATATGCATTTTGCCCCTCAGCCTTCTTTAGGTAATGAGCGTTCTGAATCGATAAATAATTATAGTTCAACATCTTTTTCTCCTCCAGAAGTTACATTGAGCTACGATTACAAAGACTACGGAATCGTGGGTAAAACAGATTATAATATTCCGCTCAATGTCACTGGCGGTGTTTTTGCAAATGCAGTGAGACCCGCCCGGCTGTCTATGGATCTGAGTGTAATTAAGAATGCCACTCCGGCGCTTTTCTGTGAAGGTTCTCTGGGTGAGGCCAAAATTAAGAATGACGGCGGAATTTCCACTCAGCCTTCTGTAGCTTTGAATCTTAGTTCGTCTACTATTTCTGTAGATAAAGGAAGTTGTGAGAAAATTAAAGCTGGATCAACATGCAGTCTGCTAGCTTCGATTAGGCCTACAAAGGTGGATTCAGTCAGTGTGACGGCAAAATTGGAGTATCACACCGGTTGTAGCCTGATTGATAGTGGTTCAAGTCTAAGCAGTGTATCGGCTTCATTTTCTGGATCTGGTTCGGACGCTCCAGTGGCGAGTACCGATCATAAGGGTAGTGATGGTAAAGTCACTATGGTTTCGTCCTATCAGGATGGTGTGGTCAAAGATTTGATGCAAAACGGTGTTGCCGTCTGTGGCAAAGGGAAAACAATTATTTCTTATGCGATGGATTTGTGCGGTGGAGACGGGAAAACAGGGGTAGATTTTTCTCCAAGTTACAATCCTGGGGATGTTAGTATTTCCAAAGCAGAAGTCGGTCCTGTGAGTTGTATGGATACTAGTTCGAGTCTTTTTGTAAATTTATATTCTGTTGGATCAGGAAAAGTGACTCCGTCAGGTAAAGGAAAAACCAAATGTACTTTTAACCTAACGATCGCTGATCCAACTTGTGATAGTGCCGGTAGTCAGTTGAAGACTCCAGTGCTGAATGGAAAGATGAATTTGTCGATTGGTGGATCAGAACTCAGTTTCGTAGATGTTTCTGCTTCTTATGCAGCGCCAGCGACGGCTTCGTTCAGTGGCGACCTGGTCATTGGCGACCCATCCACTGGGAAGACTCGCATTGGAGAGGAATCAAAAGGAAGTCTGAGTGTTAAAAACAATTCTCAATACTTTCCGCTTAGTTTAACTAGTCTTAGCCAGGCAGATGAACCCATCTCGAATCTTTCTAAAGATTTGGTTTTAGAACCAGCTCTAGTTCTGAGCCCTAGTGTTCGGCTCGCTCATGGTGAGAGTAAGGAGATCAGTTTTAAGTTTACTCCTTCGAGTCTTGTAAAGTTGACTCGAACACTCACTTTGAATTATACGAATCATGCGAATGACTCAAAGGTTCTTGATGCTTCATCTGGATTCGGGCATATAATTGCAGAATCTTCAAGTGATCTCTTGATTCTCCCTGATCCGAAGCCTTCTTCAGATTTTCCAGTTTTGGATTTTGGAACTTACTATGAGGATGCTGCTAGTCAGACTGAGACTCAGTTTCCATCTGTGACCTATAAAATTTACGGGAATAACAAGGCTTCTGAGGCTGACACTTGGAACTCCGCGAATATTTATAAGCTCCTGCCGGCTTGGGTTGCTTTGACTAATAACTCTTGCGCTAGCCCTTTGCCGGTAGCGACAGCCGGGGCTCCAGGGTTCTGTACTTTAACCTTTGCAATCAACTCTGAAAATTCTTTTACTAATTCAATAATTAAATCATCAGACGGTAAGTCCGGGGTCGCTGTTACCACTTATACTGGAGATAGCTCACAGAAACTCAATTTAATCGTGGGATTCAAGGTAGATGTCCAATCGCCAAAGGCAAGTTTGGTTATTTCTCCGTTTTCAGCAACTAATACTCTAGTCACTTCTATTGATCTAGGGAACGTGATGGCTAATGTGAGTTATCCAGCCTCCAGTTGGGAAAATAACTTTATTTCAAGCTTCAAAACGACTTCTAATGTTTGGAGTGATTCGTGGGGAGTTCCTTCAGCTTCTTTTGACGTCAATAAAATATTTGGTTGTGCTCAGGTCAATTTGGAAAATACCGCTAAAAATAACGCTTCTGGAATCTCCTTGACGCTAAGACAGTTCGATTTTGTAGATCAAAATGGGAAAAGTTTACATAATAATGATTTAGCTGCTGTCAGCACGGGTTTAGGTGATGCTTTTAAACTCCCTATTCCTTGCTCAAAAGACGGCGTTCTTAAGCCTGGAAGTAGTTGTCGAATGAATCTTTGCTTTGCTCCTAGTCAAATTTCGAAATTGAGCGATACCTCTTTTAGTGCAAATTATACCTATGGTAGTTCCAAAGCCAGTTCGTCTATTATTTCAATGACAGGTTCTGGAGTGGGTCCTGCGAGGGTCTTTGCCGGAGGACCTTGGACAGTGGTGATTGATGGCCTAGGAAGGATGAATTATTGGGGTAAAGGCGTGGCTGGGATGAACACAAGTCAAGATTCAGTTGGAACCATTTACAAGGATGTCGCCGTAGGCGCCAGTCAATTTTGTCGGATTTTGCAGGAAGGTGAGAATAATCGTTTACAGTGTGGAGCTGACCCCACATCGTCCCTGAGCCCAGTGACTTTGCCCGCTAGTGCGACTCCGATCCAGGTGGCAGTGGGAGACCAACACGTCTGTGCATTAGGGAAGGGGTCTGACGCGATAAATAGGGTCTATTGTTGGACTGTGGGTGATGGAACGAATATATATGGAGAGCTTGGAATCAGAACGAGAGGGGAGCGGAGTTCAGTTCCAGCGAGTTCGGTGATTTTTTCACATAACGAGAATCCAATCCAAATTACGGCTGGGAAAGGGTTTAGCTGTGCCATTTTGCAGAAAAATGGAGGAAATCTGATGCGCTGTTGGGGGGCTGCAGGACAAGGTAATATGGGTTTGAATGCTAACGTATATGATTCCACAACTAATAGTTCTATCATGCCGGATCCAACACATTATGGCACGACGGAAGCTCCATCCGTTGTGAGCAATGGAGCGGTGTTGCCTGGCCTTCGTGTTCCTTATATGCCAGTTTCTGTGAGTGGTTCGAATTTTGGCCAACGTTCAGGGGCGTCTGGAAGTACGGCCGCGAGCAACTG
>JANNCA010000253.1:0-5276 GCA_031386075.1 Oligoflexia bacterium | reverse complement strand
GGTCTATGCCCCTGTCGATTCTACCACGATGGGCGGCTGCAATGTTTATCGGGTTGTCACTGATATTCATACAACAGAAGTAGATACTGTTTCTAGCACCGCAATCGTCGATAAAATGATGAATGGGTCCCGTGGGGTACTTCCAGGGGATGTTGTTATGATTAGAAATACCAGCTTGAAGTAAATTTAATGAATATGAATAGGATAAAATGAAAAGTTCAGTTCTGTTTTGTTCCTGGATCAGTTTAATTTTTTCTTTGAACTTACAGGCGGCAGGTAAAAAGCCTCATTTGAACTCTGATGTTAGAGGAGGCTCTGAATGGAGTGGTAGAAAGGTAGTCGGCCTGGCTCCTCTGAGTTCACTTCAAATTGAAATGCCAGATGGATCGATGCACAATTTTGGTGAAGACTTTCAAGCTAGCTTGACGACCCAGTTGATGCAGACCGGTCGATATACGGTTTCAGATGCGATGAAGGCCCATGGGAAAGGAACTCAACGAGATGGCTCAGAATATGTTTGGAGTGGGAGCGTGACTCCGGCCGCCACAGTGACGGTTCAGGTAGCAGCGTTGAATTTTTCCACTGGCCTCCGTGGGGAGCGGATGTTTTATGGATTTGAAGAACGTTTTAAGAATCCTTTCAATGATGGGTCGGGCGTGCTTGGTAATGAATTTCCACTTCGCCCTTTTATTTTGGGTCATCCGAGTTGGTTTGGCGCTAGTTTTGATCAAAATGGCACGGCTCCTTTTGATTCTAGAGCGGGTCTAGATTTGGGAGATGGATTTAATATTAATTTTCTATTTGCTTACTTAAAGTTAAAATATGCGTCTTACCACTCTGAACTTCGTTTGACCTTGATTTTGGACCCGATATTCAGCCCAGCGATCACCAAAAATGTCAGTGTGAGTGGAGATGGGTTTTTTGTCGATGTAGCTGGGGGTTACGCCCAATATAGTGCGGGTCTAGTCCTTGCTCGCTCAGACGCAATGAATCAAGCCTTGCAAAAGGCGATTTCAGGAACGTTTCATGCTTTGGATCAATCGCTGAGGGGATTTCCCCTTCAGGCCAAAGTGGATGCCGTATTGAGGGATGGAACACTCCTTCTAGGAACGGGTCCAGACTCAGGAGTTCCACGGGGAGTTCTTTATGAGGTCGTCGATCATCCCGAATTGATCGTTCAAGTGAGCTCTTCCGTTCACAGTGGCTCAATTGGGGCGGTCGTGAAAGGGGATTCTTCTTTAGTGAGGGTTGGGACAAATTTGAGCCAGATCCATCTTTTGACTTCAAAATTAGCATCCAGTCAGTTGCCGCAAGGGAGTCAGGAGCTGAAAGAGGTCGTTCACCTTAAGGCCATGAATTTGTCTCAATCCAAGGGAGTTCAGGCACAGCTGAGTGGTTTGGTTCCAGATACCTCACTATGGAGTGCGTTTCTTATGAGTTTACTGGATAGTGCTTTCTTGCCCTATCGAATTTGGAGGTATTTTGCCTATGATCAAGCCTACCATCAACTTCCAGATTCGTCAGATAACGAGGAGGGTAGAAGTGGGAGAAGGGGGTGGGATTTGAATCACGAATCTTGGTCAGAGAAAATCGGGCTTGCACATTTGAGACCTTTGGACTTTGTCCCTGTAGTTGCAATCATGGATTCTGGGATGGACTACAATCATCCTGCACTTCATCACTCACTCTGGTTGAATCCTATTTCGTTAGGTTCGGCAGACTTTGGAAGCGAGGGTGCAGTCGGAAAGAAAGATCGATACGGGTGGGATTTTGTTTCAGAAGATTCTCGCCCCTATGATGATGGGTATCATGGAACTCAGTTAGCTAGCGTTGTTTTAGGAGTAGCTCCTCGGGCGAAGATTATGCCGATAAAGATATTTAATGCTTGGGGTGTGACAACTTCTGCAGCTATTTATGGGGCGTTTACCTATGCAGTCGATCATGGTGCTCAGGTGATTCTTTGTGGCTGGGCAACTTCTAGGGCTTCTCAGGCGATTTTGATGGGAGTGACTTATGCGAAGGATCATGGTGTGATAGTTGTGGCTGCGGCGGGAGATGATGGGATAAATCTTTCTGAATTGCCTTATTATCCAGCTGTTTTATCGAAAAATTTAGATAATGTCCTTACGGTTACTGGAGTAGATGCGAATGATCAGTTGTTTAATCAGTCCACTTGGGCAGGCCTGAGAAAGGCGAATTACGGCTCAGGGGAAGTGTTCCTAGCGGCTCCAGGATTGGGTATTCCTGTTGCAGAGCCCAGAGTGGGCTCGTCTCATGGTACTTCGACGGGCTTGGCTGCTGCAATGGTCGCTGGGTCATTGGTCAGGTATATGGATTCTTCTTCTGGATATCAGCATTGGATAGAGGACCTTCTAGGGGATGCAGATCGGGTCTTGACGTTGGATTTTGCGGTTCGGGGCGGACTCCGATTGCATGTGAGGAGATAAATGGTGGAGATACACGGGTTCGAACCGAGGACCTCATCCATGCCATGGATGCGCTCTACCAACTGAGCTATATCCCCATCTATTTTTTTGATTTCAGGTGAATCAGGAGTCAAGTTTTCATACATCGGACTCGATAGTCTTGGCAATCATTTTCTAGGGAGTGAGAACCTCTACTTCACTCGATTGGATACTCTAAGGATCTTATCAGTAACTATGTCGAAGAGACTTACTTTGGAATCCGAATGCCAAATATCGTTTGGAATCGCTGCTGCTCCGAAAGACGCAAGGGCCGGCCCATGAACTCCTCCTCCTAGGGCTCCAGCACTCCCTGCACCAAAGATATTCGCTAGGGCACTGTCTGCGGCACTCGAATTGCCTCTAGATCCAGCTCCACTTCCGCTGGAGTAGGTGGATCCACTCATTCCGAGATGGGAGGCTAAGTTCGCTCCATCATTTTGAGCTGCCTGAGCGATGGCCGCAGCAGCTAAACCGGCGTCTCCGATAGAGGAGGGAAGCAGACTCGCGAGAGTGCTCCCAACTCCTTCAGAAGAGATTTTTTTAGCAATAGTGTTGATGTTATCAGGCAGTCGGCTGAGAAGGTTGCCCGTGCCCATTTGATTCGTGAGTCCGGCATCTCCCCCAGATGAAGCGCCCAAAGAGGAGAGTCCTAAAGTATGGGCACAGGAGTTCCCCGCAACGTTCGCTTGGACTCCACTTCCTATTTGCTGTGACATACATTGATCCACTGGGTGGGTATTGTCACTAATTACACCAGATCCAGTCAGGCCGGCCCCTCCTCCGGTCCCACTGCCTCCAATTCCGCTACTCCCGATCTGCGATCCACCATTGCCAAGGGTGTCACCCAGGCCCGTATAAGCCGGGGAGGGGTTGGGTGACGGGGCAGCACCGTTGTTGGCGAGTTTTTTGACTACATCGCATTGATTTTTTGCTGAATTTTCAAGCTCGATCAAATCATAGGCTCGAATTCCGAGAAGGGCGAGGAAAGTGACCATCGTAAAACAGGAAGCGTTCTTGCCTTTGTTTAAGGATTCTTTCTGCCCTGCTTCCTGGACTCCAAATTTTCCAGCAAGTTTACTTGTGCTCCCAGCAGCCCCTGCTCCTGCGACTCCAGCTCCGATGAAGGCTAAAAACGATCCTGCATCTTGGATATATCCGGATACTAGGGTGCTCTTCGTGTTCATCGCTATGACAGCACTGAGTTCCACTGCTGAAGCAATGATCCCCGATCCGGAACAAGCAGCAACGGCAGCCAGATTAGCGGGCATCACGCAGGCAGTGATACACAGGGCTGATGCTATCGTATCGAGAGCGATCAGGGTTTTTTCTGTATCCAAAGGGTTCATTCCGCTGCTGAGACCTTTGCCTGAGTCGGCTTTACACGAAGCGCCCGGAGTATTGCTGGTTGAAGGCTGGCCATTTTGTCCATTGATGACACCGTTGGTTCCGGTGGAATCAGTGAATGCTGAGGTAATGCCTGTGGCCTGTTGCATGCACCTTTCATCGTTTGTGCCCTGTTTTCCAGTTCCTTGAATCGCGAAGTAGGCTTGGCAAGCGTTGATGAGGGGTGAATTAGGTGAAACATTTTGTTGGCAGTTAAGCTGCATTTGCTGAGCCCACTGACATTGATCACCCGGCGAAAGAGTCGTTGTTTTTCCAGAAAATTTTGTAAGCATGGATGGGGTAATTCCAGCAGGAATTTTGCACAGGGTGGTAGCACTGTTATTCGGATCCACTACCGGTGTCATGGTCATCAGGGTTGGGTCGGGCGTTACTCCTTGCGATCCCTTGGTGTTGATTCCGAGCATCGCGCACAGAACTTTATCTTGTGAACTCCAAGTATTAAAGGAATAATCTCCATCTGGGTTGAACATGTAGCTACTACAAATGTTATTACAGGTGCCGTCAGCCCAAGCGCCTTGGGGCGTATAGAGCAATCCAAATAACAAAAGGATCCATTTCTGGCTCCTTTTATCTTGGCAATGATTTTGAGTCATTTGAGTTCTCCTTTCCTTGAGTCCAAAGAATGGCCGCTGGAGTTCTTCGGTTTGGCGGATAACCCCGTGAGGGCACGGTTCAAGGGGGACGCCCACTCGAGCTGTTCAAGTCGATTCTCTATTTTATTGAGTTTAAATGAAACAATTTGGAAGATTGTTCCTTTCCATTCGGAGTGCCAAATATCGGTATTGGAGCCATCTAAGCTAGGCTTTTGCTTTTCGAAAGTCATACTGGCGGGCCCACTTGCCGATCCTGAGACTGCCTTTCCATTGTACCCATAAGAAGCAGAAGAGGGAGATCGGCTATTTCCACCCCCTGAGGTCATTGTGGCTCCGCCCGCAAGAGAGATTTGACCCTGTTTAGCGAGGTCTTCGAGTTCTTTGATGTGCTCCGTGAGAACGGCAGGGGTATCGTTGGGGAGAGCTCCTGAGATGACGGATGCGGGAGATTGACCGGAGGCCAATTTCTTGGCAATGGAGGTGGGGTCGATTCCATGCGCTTGAAGAGAACTGGGCATTTGATCCAGAGGCATATGGCTGAGGAGCGCAGCCAGAGGACCTGAAGTTACAGCAGACATGGCACCGGACGGAAAAGGGTTGAAGCCGGATGCAGCGAGCTGGCTCCCTGCTTGTCCACTCGCAATCCCTGATCCTGTTCCGCCCCCAAAACCTTTTCCTGGGTCGCTCCCTCCACTGGTTCCTTGAATGGCTGAGCCACTGCCACTGCTGGTAATCGGGGATGAGGACGGACTGGGGGAAGCGCTGACCAGTGATTTGAGGCTCATGACGTTGTCGCAGGCTTGGCACTGGCAAG